>DRMS01000159.1 GCA_011322515.1 Leucothrix mucor | reverse complement strand
GCACGATCTGAATTGGCTAATGCTTGTGATGCTGTGCTTGATATAGTCACAATTGCATCATAGTTAAAGGTTCCACTTGCAGGAATAAAGGGTGTTGAGGTAATCGTATCGCCATCACCATTGCCACCACTTCTATCTTTAAAAACAACACTCCAGCCTTCTGGCAATTTATCAAAACCTAGCAAGAATGAATCTGGACTACCTGCTTCATTAGCGACACTCATAGGGAAGGTAACGGTTCCTCCAACTAAGCCATCTTTTAAGAAAACAGGTCCTTCATTATGCGCATTTTCAACACCCTCATCATTAAAGCCAGTATTAGGCTGTGCTGCGCCAATAGCAGACAAATCAACCGCAGGAGCTGTAATTTTTCCTAATATCAAGGTAGTGTCGTCGGATACTTTATTAGCCGCAGATGCAGGATCTGCTGATGAAGTTGCCGTTAATATTGCTGTACTTGAATTATCAGCGGGAGAAGGATCATCTTTTGAAGCACCAGATGGAAGATCTGCTTTAACAACAATTTGCTTTGCCTCGCCTTGCTTCATAACGCCCGTATCAGGTACATTATCACTATCACTATCCGTTAGCTGCACTGTACCATCCGCATTCCAGAAAGTGAAAACCGTACCTGAAGGAAAGTCAGTATTGGCAATACTTAAATTAAATGTGTCATCACCGTTACCTTTATTCTTAATCGTATGAGTGAAAACAACCTTGTCACCCGATGCAATGGTATCAACTTTCTGAATATCATCATCTCCAGTACCATCTACATTGGCATCTGTATTATCATCACCACCATCATTTACACCAGGGTTAGACGTAGGTGTTGTGCCGTCATCGACCGCAAGCACACCGTAATTCTGGGGCACTTCATTATGCGTCTTATTTGATTTTGGAGGTGTTTTTCCAACAGGTGGCTGATGATCACCCTCAGGATCTTCAAAGGCTGTAAAGGCATTATCAATGCTTGCACTAGCGGCCCATTTATCATCATAAGTGACAGAATATTCAACCGAGATTGTTGTATTTGCTGCAAGCTCAATATCAAGTGCACGAATTACTTTTGTTGCGGCATCCGTTGATCCATCACCATCAATATCTGCTGTTAGCGTAGCTTCGTCTGTTAATGCCGCAACAATATCATTTGCATCCAATAGACCATTGGTAACAATGGAATTTTCCAGCAAGGTTGTCTGTGTATCTAACGTACCATCACCATTCGTATCAACTTTTGGTAAGACATCAAGAATATCAACATTCGCTGCCGCAGAACTACCTGTATTTTTAACGGTTAACGTATAAGTAATGGTTTTATTAGCTTCATTAATCACCGATTCTTTATTTAAAACAAGAATAGGACCACTACCGACGGTCACCTTATCATCGTTAGTTGCAGATCCGTCATCTGTATCATTATCAGCATTATCACCAATATCTTTAACAATAGCACCCGTCTCAGTTGACGTTGCTGTTAATTTTATTTCTGCAAAATCATCGTTTACCGCAGTAGCAGGGATAACATAGGCAATAACAATACTTCCTGTTTCGCCCGCTGCCAAAGTTAAAGCTGTAATGATTGGCTCACCTGCATCAGGCTGACCATTATTATTCGTATCCTTAAAGATTTTTACCTTACTATTAATATCAGTTCCAGCATTATCAGTAGCGGTTGTAGATAGCGTATAAGTATCCTCAACATTACCAATATTTTCCAATGTATGGGGGAAGTAAACCGTTTGACCAGGTGCTGCTATTAACTCCTTATCATTTTCTAATGTTGCTCTATATTGTGGCGCAACCGTAATGATCGCCTCATTAGACTGCGCTGAGTATTTATTACCATTTTCATCTTCATAGGTAACCGTTGCGAGGTTTTTGATCTCTGTTCCTGCAAGCGGCGCTGCTGCTTGAGCAATACCTGCTACCGTTGTCGCAGCTAATGCAAAGGCTACCCAGCGCGCCAATGGCTTACGTTGAAATGTATTATTATTCATGGTGTTCTCTATTTATTATTATTATAAAAACTAAACGCATAGAATATACGTTTAGGGTGGGCTAGTGAGTTATTCGAAACAGACTTTATTCTTCCTTGGAGGAAAAAATGAGTGGGTTAATTAACTTTTACGCGATAAGTGTATTGTTGCTGATCATTAGAGATTAGCGCATCACTTGCTTCCCAACGAATATGGGTATATTTAGTGGCAGGAATCACAACGGTTTTAACCGTACCATCCGCCATCTTTTGCTGACGTTTAACAGGCTCTTTTTCAAATGTCTTGCCACCATCAATGCTAACCATACGCATTGCAGAAACACCTGTTGTAGCGGTATTAGCCAAGTAATGGGTATGCGCAGGAATCGGTCCAGTAACAACTAAACCTTTAAAGGACTTATCACTATTGTTTGCATAGGTTAGATCATACTGAATAGTCTGCCCTGGAGCCGCCTGTTTCACTGCACGCAATGACTCTTTACCCTGAGCATTAACAGAAACTACTGACGCCTGCATATGGCTTGATAGCATAGGCTCATTTTTACTCGCAGAAACGAAAAAGACAGAACCGACAACGGCTGCAATTGATGTAGCATAAATAGCTTTTTTTAACATAGTAAACCCCTTATTTATTGTTTTTATAATTATGATCTTTGTATCTTTACCACAAGCCGACCACAGAAAGGTCTTACAAAGAAGGATGAAATTTTATATAGGCAAAGAGTAAGAGAACAAACCTTTTCTCTCTATGCGAATGTTTAAATATTAGACAATTTATACTGAATGCTTTATTAATAAAATTTTTTAATGGCATTTTTCAGATTAGTGGTCGCGTACTTTCTAGCAAAGTAACTGATGTTACGCTGTTAAACGCTATTAAAATATGTTTATGCGCCCTCGTTCCTCTCGCTCTAGCGTGGGAACGAGGGGAAGGAGATCATTCAAGCTGGGATAAAAAAACAAGTTAAAGATCGGAAAGTTGTTTCGTGTTCGTTCCTTAACATCCCTAATCAATTATCACTTGGTAACTCACAGCGCCTTTAGCACCCGCTTTCAATACACCCGTGAAAACCCAGTTTAAGTTAGGATCATTAGTAGCATTAGTGCTGCAGTTCAATCCTGCTGGTGTGGTATCACAATTCATCGTATTTACTTTTAACAAGGTAAACTCAGGTACAATATCATCAACCTGCAGATCCGTAATTGGTCCTGTTCCTGTATTGCTGTAGTAGATACGGTAGCGCAATACATCACCTGATTTTGCCTGATTTTGTGTTTCTGTTTCAACACCAGACTGAGTGATATTTTGCACTGTTTTATGAAGTTCTAGCCCAGAAATTCCTTGTGGCATAGCCTTAACGGTCGCTTTAGTTAGATCGCTAACCTTCATGCTAGTACTTCCTGCAAGCGTATTAGCATTAAAATTAAAGTCTGCCTTGATCATATTACTAAAATTTTCTCCATTTACTACGCTATCAGGAGCATAAACCTTATTAATCAAACAGATTTTAGTATTGGTTAGAGTCGCTATATTACTTGCAATAGGCACACTGGCTTCTGCTCCGTCTAGTTTACCATTACAGTTTGTATCTTCATAAATCACACTCCCCCAACCTGAAGTTTGAGGTGTAGAACTGCTAGCAAGGAAGTTTACAACCCCTGTACTTTTGGGCAAAAAGGTGTGTGTATAAAATATCACATTACCCGCTAATACGGTGCCACTATGATTTGGACTAAAGGTAGGGCTTTGCACATCACCAAAATCTTTACCCGTAATTTCAGCATCGACCACATCAAATGATGCTAATGCATTCGCGGTTGTTGAGCGATAACCCGCAGGGTCTTTAGCTGTATTGATAGTACAGTTCTGTGGTGTTGCCACCGTTTCGCGTGATGCTTCATAGAGCTGATAAGTTCCTGGTATAACGGGGAAGAAAGTATAGTGACCATCGCCGTCTGTTTTGGTACTAACACAGGTATTGTTAGCTACATCTAGCAAAACAATAGGCAAGCCACTAATGCCTTTCTCACTTGCATCATTCACTCCGTTAATATTACTGTCTTTGTAAACACGCCCTTTTACGGGGAATCCACCTACTTTTATGGTTAAGGCGTAGTCTTCTACTTCACCGTCTAATTTTGTACCATCTACACTACTGGCTGATAGGGAATCTGTTGTTAAACGAACCCGCAAATAACTGTCGTGGGCAACAATATCGGTCGGTACTACTGTCCAGTTGAGGCTAACATTGCCATCGTTGGTTCCTGTTGGAATGGAGCCGATCACGGAAGCTTCATCCGCATCAAATGTACCGCTATTATCAACATCTATCCAGCCGATTAAGTTTGCTGGTTTACCTGTATTATTGGTCACTTTAACGGTTAAGCTATAGCTGGTATCAAGATCGTTTAACTCTGCAAAATCTTTAATACCATTTTCGTCATCTTGAGTGGTTGTATCTAAAATACCATTTTCATCATCACTTAATGCTGTTTTATTTTCCTGTGTCCCTGCATCTATATCAACATTCGCGCCCATATAAAGCGTATCGATAACGCCATGTTTAGCAGCGGTTGCGCCTGTGGTGTTATAGCCTTCAGCATCGCCAAAGTCATAGCCATGACAAAAGGGAAGGGTAAAATCGTTGCGTGAAAAATCGAGTCTGAATTCTGCATCTCCGCCCGTATCCCGCTGCCCGACCATCATGTGAATACTAGAGCGATTAGTATAAATGGCTACTGCCGT
>DRMS01000158.1 GCA_011322515.1 Leucothrix mucor | reverse complement strand
TGAAATAAAAAGTGAAACAGAAAATCCACAATATAGCTCTGATGTAGAGAGAATAATAGCGACTATGCAACAACAAGCAATGCCTATCATTCAACCACACACTGAAAAGATAAGCTCTATCATTGCACCCTTAGATGATGAATTAGTAGAACATCAGGAAGCACAAGAAGAAAAAATTTTAGAACCTACACATAGTGAGCCTGCAAAAGCTCTAAAAAAGCAAGTGAAACAGAATCAATTCAATAAAAACACTAATAATCTGTTAACTATAATTGATGAGTTTAACTCTTCACTAAATTCTTTTCTGGATAGCAGTATTATAGAGAAAGAAAAGATGAAATCCAAAATCACCTCTGTTTCTTCACAAGCGATAGATAAAATAGACCTATCATCAATACAGTTTTCTAATAGCTCAACCACCTTGCCACTTATTGCGCATCATATTTTAGATAAAGTAGCTACAAGTATTAAAATACAATCATATCCCAATATTGAGCTAATTGCCTATGCAAATGACTCAGATATAGCTTATGCCAGAGGCGTTGCGATTCGAGAGTATTTAGTCATGCGGGGTATCAGTAAAAATAGTATTCGTGTATCTGGATATACTATTACTGATGATAAGCGCAATACAGTTGTTTTTGAAATTAGTACCTATACTGACTGAGTATGATCTTTTTCCTGAATAGGGTTATCAATTCAAGTTGGAATGGTTAAGGAACGTGTACGAAACAACTTCCCGATCTCTAACTTGCCTTTTTATCCCAGCTTAGATGATCTCATTCGTTGCGTAGAGTAACTATGCGCCTCATGAGTTCATCCAATCTGAAATAAAAATTCTGCGTTAGAACTTTGGGAAGTTATTCCGTACACGTTCCTAATTCATATATAGCCTTTCAGATAAATAATTTCACATATATTGTAGGCTGTAGCTCTGCACAGCTACAATGAAAACTTAATATATGAATATCTACAGTTTAAAAAAAATCTCACGAAGATACAGAACACGCAAAGGAAATTTTTTCTTGGCGTGCTCTGCCTCTTTGCTAGAGACGTGTTTTTTTCTACTTTAAATTGCTGATCCTAAGCAACACTCAAAAAGAAAAGACAGGATTTTGATTCTGCTCTTCTTTAAATAACGCTATAGCTGCTTTCTGTAAGAAGAGCTCATCTTTCTTTTTTTGCAATGCTGCTTTACGAATGCGCAAGGCTACTTGCTTTTGTTGCCGTTTTTTGGCTAAAATTTTACGCATATCCAGTACCTTCTTCCGCTGTCGTTGTGCATTAGCAACTAAAATTGTTGTACTGGTTGCTTTGATTTTTTCTTCTGATAAGCGTGGTTTAAAGCGTTTTTCCATGACGCTTGCACCAGGATTGTAAGGTGGTTTTGACATGCGGGTAATGCCTCCAATACGAGTACAGCCATGCCACCAACAACGGTTTTTTGTCTGGAAGTACATTAGGCCACGGTATTTAGGAGCCGATTTTGCATCTTGGGTGATATATTCTTTTATTCCCCAGCTACCGATCCAGTTATAAGAGCGTGGCGCAGAGAAGGCGACAAATAGCTTTCCGCCAGCTTTTTTCCAGCCTTCCAGAAACTCATAATACAGTTTTCCCATTCGATCATCTTTATTCGCTTTAATCAAAAAAGCATTGGGTCCTTCTTGCATAGTATGGGTTCGATAAGCGACTAAATGCTGCCCGCCCTCATAGGCAATTAGCTCTACACCATAACGTGCTGCTGTTTTTGCCTGATTACGAATGATTTTAATAGTATTTGGAACTGAGTATTTATTATTTGGCGAACGTAATAGTTCAAACACACTATTGATACTATCAATCTTCTTTTGCGCTGTCTGTGTTGCATGAAAATAGGGCGCTATTGCAAGAGAATCAACATGTTTATACGCATCTTCATAACCTAGCAACATATGCGTTAGAGGAACATTCGTTGCCATGCCACCCATAACACGCACGATGCGATTTACACCATTAAATTCTTGCTCCCATATTTTGAATATTTCAACACTTCGTTTGGAAAAGAATTTATATCCTGCATAGGCTTTGTTTTTGTCCAACCCTAATTCCGCTCCCATGCGTTGTATATAATGCGTTTGTGAAAAAATACCGTTCCAAGCTTCATTGGTATATTCAACGTAAGCCTTTAATTTTGGATCTAAGTTTTCACTAATATAACGCGCATATTTGTGTATAAATTCATCATTAGCACGATGGGGTAAATTAAACCAAGGATCAATACCGATTGTATTCGCTAGTTGCACCATAATTTCCAATGGAATACCGCGCCGCCCTTCTTTACCGCCCCATGTTGATTGTTCCACTGTAGCTCGTTTATCCCATGTGGCTAGATTATTGCGCGTAATTCCCGCCATATTCATAAGACGTATCACACGAAATTTTTTCATAAAGGTTAGATAGTCAGGATTAAAAACAATCTTTTTAGCATGCGTAACATAGGCTAAAAATGGATTGTTTTTTGAACATTTTCGCGGATTACGAACATGTCGAAAAGGATCATTTTTACAGATTCCACCAGGCATAATCACCTGAATATCACGAATATAATCATCAGGATCAGTTTCAGTAATAATGAGAGTTCCTGTGATTTTTCCCTTATTACCTCTTAGCGTAATGACATCCTTTCCTGGGTAATGTCTAATTAAACGTGCATTACCACCATATTTTATTTTACCTTTTCCTTTATAAAGCACCGTATACGTGCCAACAGGAATACTTTGTTGTGGCATATTAGCGACAAAGCGTGTTCCCGCCTGACCACCATTGAGCTTCTTTGGCCATCCAAATTTATCATATTCCACCTTACCTTTAGTCAACCAAGGACGCGCTTCATGGAAGGGCAATGACATGCGAAATAAATCAACAAAAGGTACGCTGGCATCTATCTCCATCGCTTCATTGGTATTGATCCCAAGCGGCGATAGAAGATTAGGTTGTGGAGCCGCACTCAGTGAAGTAGAAAAAAAGAAGGCTAATAATAAAAATACGCCTGTCGGCGTTAGTGACTTATGGGTAAAAATCATAATGAAGTACTTCCTTGCGCTAAATATAAAATGACACATTGAACTATTAGAGGCTCATAATAATGAAGTTATCTGTATCGCGGCGGGTTATTGTTTCTGTTGATTAGATCTCAAGATGAGATTAATCATTGAGATCGAATAAGCAGATATAATAAAACAAGCAAAACTGGTCATTTCATTGTTGTAAACACCCTTAATATCTTTGCAATCCAAAGGACTAAAAATTTAGGTAGAGTCTTTCAGATAAATAATTTCACAAATATTGTAGGGTGGCACTGTACGCACCTTGTCGAATATCAAAGATGTGTACAGCCACACCCTACAATGGGAATTCAGGAGTGAGTACGGAATAACTTCCCGAAGTTCAAACGCAGAATTTTTATTTTAGATTGGATGAACTCATAAGGTGTACATCACTCTACGCAACAAATGAAACCATCCAAGCTAGGATAAAAAATATCGGTAGAGACTGGAAAGTTGTTTCGTGCTCGTTCCTTAGGAAGTTCCAAATAATGAATTTACCTATATTGCGCTGATTTTTTGTTCCTAATTGGAGCATCTCAAGAGGCGCATAGTCGCTCTATGCAACGATTGAGATGATTCAAGCAGGAGAAAAAGAGCAAGTAAGGTGGGTAAAATCATTGCTTGAAACTTCCTTAGTATATGAATATCTATAAAATAAAAAGAAGTGCTAAATTATATTTTGGCATTTTACATTGGGGCGAGCGAGTAAATTCACTCACTATAAATGCAGATAATATTTAGCTAAAAACTAACAGATGTATATCTGCTCCTCAACACAATAAACATCTCCTCCTATTGTTTATATAGAGGGAATTTAGTTAATTGTCCAATAATTCAGGCTAAATTATTCCTTATGATT
>DRMS01000157.1 GCA_011322515.1 Leucothrix mucor | reverse complement strand
TTAAAAAAACTCATCCGCATAGAGTATCCACTTGATCAGGTAAAAATCCCTAATCACACCTATTCCGCCACGCTTATTTGCTTGTTGTTACCCTGTTGTTACAGTTGGTAATTGAAGCTTCCTTTAGTCTTAGGGGAAGCGAGAAAGCTCTCACAATTTTCAATCGTTTTTTCAATAAATCACTAGGGAGAACGCCTTCTTGGTTGAGTGTGCGGAGTTGGTTGTTGCGTCTTGGCTATTATAAGCTCATGCAAGCTAAAGTAATAGCCAATGATTGGTGCTGGATTGTAGATCATACGATTCAGCTTGGAACAACAAAATGTTTACTCATATTGGGTATTCGTCTAAGTGACCTCCCTCCAGAAGGTGAAAGTCTACGCTATGAGCATCTTGAACCGATTGACCTATTTCCTGTAGAAACCTCAAATGAAGAAATTGTTTGGCAACAACTTGAAACAACCGCCCTCAAAACAGATATCCCACGAGTTATTGTTAGTGACTATGGTTCTGACCTAAAATCAGGGATAGAAAAATTCTGTGAATAGCACAACCATTGCACATCTGTTTATGACATCAAGCACAAAACAGCCTGTCTGTTAAAAGGCATACTAGAAAAAGAGAGTGCATGGGAAGATTTCAGAAAGCAGGCTACACAGACAAAAAATCAGTTGCAACAAACAGCCCTTTCTGCGTTACATCATGCCCACTCCATTTTCCTAAAAGAAAGTCTGATTGATTTTTTAAAAACACAGGGAAGTGTTTGCAAGCAGGGTGAGAAACAACTTGGAAGCAGTGAAATCATTGAAGCTGAATGGTCAGAAATTGATATTGAGACCCAAACATGGGAAATACCCACAAAGCGCAGAAAGTTACCTAGGCATATAAGGATGCCCTTTTTTCACTTGAAAGGGTTGGTGTCAGTATGTATTTGAGTAATTATGATCTGATTTTTCAAGTAGCCCTAAAATATAAGCAATAGTTACTCCTTGAGTTATAAATTCCTATCACCATAGTCAATTATTCTATCTTTCGAATTAAATTAAATGAGGCATACTCCATGGACGTAATGGACAGAATTAAGACAGCAGTTGATGAAAACCCTGTTATTATCTTTATGAAAGGCACACCACAACTACCACAATGCGGTTTTTCAAGCCGTACTGCTCAAGCATTGATGGACTGTGGCGAAGAATTTGCTTATATAAACATACTCACTGATCCAGAAATTTTTGAAAATCTACCAAGATTTGCTAATTGGCCAACATTCCCCCAAGTTTATATCAATGGCGAGCTAATTGGTGGCTGTGATATTACCTTGGAAATGCATGAGAAGGGCGAACTCCAACCTATGATTAAAGAAGCTAAAAAATCTGAAGCGTAAAGCTCTGGCTACCAACTTAGCAATTCTAAAAAATTAAGTTACCCTCTTGCTGAGGTTGTTCAATACTATTTATAATTAATTAAATCAACAAGTTAAAAATACTATGTTAATATTTTTTCAGAAAAATAGCTTTGTAATATCGCCTAAAATATGAAATTTCAATAATATTTACAATACTATATTATAACCGCATGATTTTTAGTATTGAACAGCCCTGACCTCTTGCCTGTCCTTTTATCCCTGATTGAATGATCTTACGCGTTGCGTAGAATAACTATGTGACTCTTAAGATAATCCAATAAGCAATAAAATGCTTGCCTAATAGGCTAATTTGATTTCTTTAAAGTCCCTTTAAAGGAGAAGCAAGTAAAAATTATAACAAATAGCCTGCATCCTCACTCTTAACTACCTTCTGTGAAATTACCGCTGCAACATAAAGGTAATAAATTCCAAATGGTTCAGCTTTTCTGAAAGAACATACATACCAATAACAGTAGTGATTAGCATTGCCAGTGCAAAACCATAACCATAGAAAGCGGGGCCAAGCAGAATGCTAATCCATGTAAAAATCGCATTCAGTATAAATAACCCAAAGGTTAACCAGAATGCTTGCTTCAATAAATTAAAATAGAAAAAAATATTCAGCGTTGCTAAGAACAACACTTGAATCGCTGTCGCTAATAAATCTACATAATATAAATGGATATACAGAGGCGAAAGATCCAACCATTTAATAATATCCTTAGCGACAACAAAAAATAGTAGTAATGTAACCCCTTGAATTTTAATTATTTCTAGGTAAGCATTGCGGATGCTTTCTGTCATTGTTGCGCGCTTTTTTTCGATCTGATCTAACGTCGCACCACCGTTTACTGCTTTATAATAGGCTTGATAAGTGCCTACAAAATCTGTTTCTACACGCAAAAGAAAGCTCGCCATACCTGGAATAATGGATAAATAGGCTAAAAATATAGGCAGATCATAGATAATTGAAGCTCGCAAAACACCGTTAACGCTATCCGAGGTCGATGGTGTAAACCAAAAAATCCACTTATCAACCCATACGCCTAAATTGAAAAATAGCCCTGCGGGAATTAGAATGAGATAGATATTTTTACGCTTAAGAAAGTCAAAACGAAATAAACGATCTGCATCAAACTCTTGAAAGATCATCATCAACAATGCCAATAGCATAATGGTGTGACCAATCATAAAAGAGAGTAGCAAACCATGTGATCCTACGTTTCGTAACACTATCGATAACAAGACGATGCAGCTATAGCTAATAAAGAAAACAATTAGAATTGCTTTATAGCGTCGCATTCCTGCAATGAAAATAACCGTCAGCCAAACGTTACAAAGCAAAACAAAGCTCATTAGCATTAATAAGTTATATAAAAAGTCCAACCCTCTAAAAAGAGTCAGCCAGAGTATTGCTGCTATAACACCGCTAACTAAGGTCAATAGTCCTAGCGCTGCGAAAAAATTAGGGAGAATAATGTGAGTATTTTTGAGATAGATTTGATCTGCCATAAAGCGTGTAAAAACAAGCTGTATAAGACTACTTAAAACCAGTGAAAAGGACATTAACCAAGTAACGGAAACTAAAAATTCACTTAGCCAGTAATTTGAAGTGCTTTGATTAGTCAAGCCAATCACGCCCACTAGAATAATGCCAAGAATTGATAAAACCCACGGCCCTGAGCTGATAGCACCCGCATAAGCATAGGTCTTTGCCAATCCAAACCAGCTATCATCCTTTAGTAATTTTTTAAGCTCGAAGCCAATTCCTGCCATTATTAATATCCTATACCCAATACCTTTATTTACACCTGAAACTGTGAGGTTATAGCGGCATGAGCCAACACTGACATCACGGATTCAAGTCATACTCAAGTAACAAAAATTTTGCAGGCTGCTGAGTTTTACTATTGCCATTATCTCCAAGAAGCAGAATATACTCCTTTTTGCCCATTAGCAGTGGAGAAATTCCTTCAATATTATCTATTTTATCAATTCCTTGTAGAGTTAATACCTTTACTAGATGATCGGGGTTTCCATCCCAATAAGATAGCTGAGAGTGTTTTGTAGCTATATTGCCTTTCTTTTTTGTCTCATTAGCCAACAAGTATCCTTTTAATGCAGGGATATAGCGCATTGCTCGAAGACCTGCCCCGTGTAAATCAAGTAATATTGGTTTTTTAGCTATCCGTATTTTTTCTTTATGAGTAAAGATAGCAGTAGAATTCTCAATCTTTAGAATAATTGATTTTCCCCTTGCCTTTGGTTTACGCAAACCAACTAACAAATTATTATTAGCATCAAAACTAAGTGCTTCGATATCAATTTTTTGAATACTTTTATTGCCTGCTTTGGTTATTTTGTCCAGCACTCCAGAGGCAGCGATGACATCAACTAGAGTTGTTGCAATACTTACCTTTGTTAATCTATCCCCCTTGATTTTAAAACGTATCAATTGCTCTCGAGATTTCTTGCGCTTACCTTTGATATTTCTTTTATGAGAAGTAATTGCATACAAAAAACCATCATGCCCCATAGCAATCGCTTCTAAATCATTCAACCTACGCTGAAATGCAAGCTCTGAAAGTACATCTAAAGGTTTGCTTTCTAGTATTTGCTGATTAATTGAAGGCGTAAGAATACGAAATGCCCTACTTGGCTCATCTTCAACAACAACCAGTCTACCATCTGCTAATAGTTGCACACCTGATGGCTCATAGATTGAATTAAACTGCAAAATACCACTACTTGTTTTGAGATTAATGGCGGGTTTTGAAATAATCTTTTGTTGCGCTTGCACACTATTTTTTGCCGATATTTGTTCTTGAGCCGTTAACATGGAAGCGCCTGCCAGAGCACCATTTTTAGAAGAAAAGTACTGCAATAACAAAAAAACAATGATGGATAGAATCACCCCCCAGCGAAAAACAGAGTATGAAAGGCGTAACATAGAGAACTTGCGATCAGCCATCGTACCCAAATGATAGAGCTGTGCCGACATCTCGCTATAAATTTTATCTTTATTGCGTATTAACTCATCCATCTGTTTAAGATAACCCGCTTTAGAGAGCTTAGAAAAATTTTCAAATATCAATATATCGGAAGACTCTTTATTAAACTGATGAATTGATGCCACTATTTCACGTTTTACTTTACGTAAATTTAAATTACCTTTAAGAATATTGCTTATATACAGCCCAATACGTGTATGTACTGGTGATGGTGAAGGAGATGCAGCACTAAGCGCAAAATAGATTGAGACAACTGAGGTGATTAAAAATACGGTTGCTGGCAATAAAATAGCTGGATTCTTAGCATCTGCATAAACAAAACCACTCGCCACCATTAAGATTGAAACAATAGCACCATTGATAGAAATCATGATATTCGCTTTAGTTGCTGCTAATGCTAATAAATCTAACTGCGCTCTATAAGCATTTCGAAACATCGTCTCAATGGCTTTATTCGCTGACCCAGGAGATTGATTTTGATCTAGATGTTGTCTTTTATTACTAGCCATTTTGGGAAGCTTCTATTATTTTGCTGAACACTTTGGTGAGTTAATATTTCTTAGCTTGTTGCTTTTTAACATAGTCTCTATTGACTTCCCTTATTTTATAGACAACCTGTGTATTATCACCCTATAGATGGTGAATTGCATAAGAATGCACAAAAAAAACCGCATATCTACAAACCCTAACCCTTTATAAATAGAAAAATACTACTAATACAAGCAATGATATAGCTTTCCCCTAGTCTGATATGCAACGTTTGAATTATCAGATTTATTCAAATT
>DRMS01000156.1 GCA_011322515.1 Leucothrix mucor | reverse complement strand
CGATACGACTTGATAGTCTGCGCGCTACCGCGCTCCGCCTAACAACCCGCATCGAGCCGAATTCTGCATAATATTGTCACAACCCTATCGGGTTGCACAAATTATGCAGAATCGGCTCAGCTCTGACCCTTTAGGCTAAAAAGCAATCTGTATCAATATATGCATATATACCAACTGATACAAAACAAATACAAAACAAATACAAAACAATAACAGACACAATAGTTTTTTCTCAGTTTAATGATTCATAAGAGTTAGTGAGTAAAATTTGGATAATTTAACTATAAATTAATAGGAAATACACTATTTATGAGAATAATAATCACTTGTTTTTTTGTATCATTAATAACTATCGTTGCAGGTTGTGCAGGGTCTGCAAATAAATCAACGGTTTATAAAGGAGGGTCTAAATATATACAGCCTCGCTTAAGTGTATTTCCTGAGCCTAATAGCTATAAGCTTGACCAGCCATTAGCTGATCCGTTACAAACAAAATTAAATCAAAAAATAGATAGTCTCTTTTTAAAGCACCATATTGCAGGGATTACAGCAACGATACTAATACCTAAAAAAGGATTTTGGGAAACGAACAGAGGATTTATATCTAAACGGGATAATATAACGATTGATGATGACTCGGTATTTTTTTGGGCTAGTGTAGGAAAATTAATAAGCAGTACTATCGTTCATCAACTTATTTTAGAAGATAGACTTTCTTTTAATGACAAGCTTTCTAAATGGTTCCCTGATATTCACAATGCTAACAAAATAACCATCGAGCAATTGCTCACACATACTAATGGCATTTATAGTTTTAATGTTGATCCTGATGTTCATGCTAGTAATGGAAGTTATAGCTCAGAAGAGCTTCTTGAAATAGCAAAATCTCATAATAATCTCTTTAAGCCTGGGGAATATTGGTCTTATACAAACACAGGTTATTTGTTGTTATCGTTTATTATCGAAAAAATAGAATCTAAAACATTTGCTCAAGTTGTCAAAGAAAGAATCTCTGATCCTCTAAACCTAAATACATTAAGAGCTGCCACAAAAAATGAGCCAAACTTAGCTTTAGCACATGATAAAGATACGCTTGTTCATGACGGTAATTACTCCGCTATTCAAGGTGCTGGAGCCTTTGTTAGTAACTCAAAAGATATGGCTACTTTTTTAAGCGCATTGCTGACAGGAAAAATAATACCTATCAAAAATGTTCATGCCATGATGAAAGACTTATATCCCATGTTCGGTAAAGGTCGATATTATGGCAGAGGAATAATGCTATATGATTTTAATCAACTTAATAATACAGATAATGCTTGGATAGGACACAGTGGAGGCACAGAAAATTACAAAGCTATTCTTGTTTATGATGTAAAGACAAAAGTGATTATTGCTATTTCAATCAATGAAAATATACCTGTAGAGTCAGTTGCTGGTAGGTTAATTGAACTGATTAGTGAATAAAAAGCCTAACAAGAACTTTCAGTTAATTACAACTGAAGTAGGCGTTAGGCTAAATAAGAATCGAGAGATTTTGCAGTATCTTGAAATTCTCTGAGTATTTTTTTATCCGCTGTAATTAATACGGTATCTAAATGTTGAGCAAGAGCAACGAATTCACAATCATATGCAGAACAAGTACTTGAACTAACTAGTTGCATAACATGAGTTGAGGAAACTTTATATTCGTTATCATCTAGTAATCTTTCAGCTTGTTCAATCATCATCAAAGCCTCATCAAAATTTAGAATATTTTTACGTAAATATAAGCTTAAAACATTCCTAAACTCACTCCTCCATAACAGTGGTGCTTTCCATAAAGGATCAAAAGACAATAATTGTTCTGCCTGTAAAGATTTTTCACCTGTAATGTACAGATAAGCAATAATATTGGTATCAACAACAATCACAGGCGACCTTCATTTTTTATGCTGGTGAGTTCTTCTTCTGTTATAAAATTAGTTGCAGTTTTAGCCCTCAGTATTCTTGCTGTGGCAAGATGTTCAAAAACATCTATCTTATAAGTACCAAAAACGCGCTCAATGCAGTAAAGAATTTCACTATTCAAACTTCGACGATGAGCTTTGGCAACCTCTTTGAGTTGTAAATAAAGTTTATCGGGTATATTTTTTAGGGTTAGTGCAGGCATCAGTATCTCCAGTTAAAAACCAATATGGTTTCATTATGGTTTCTAAAATATTAATCGTCAAGTGAAAATATCATCCATCATTTCTGAAAATACCTGAAAATATTCAGTGACAGTTCAGTTTTGCTTAAAAATAGGCTATAATCTGCGAGGAATGCATTCTGTCTATCTTGATACACATAGAATCTGCGTTTTTAGAAATAGACAGAATCCTTCTAATAAACTGTTAGGACAGAACGCGCTATCGCGCGCTCTGTCCTAAAGGGTCAGAGCTGAGTTCCGCTAGCGCTCCACTCGATACGACTTGATAGTCTGCGCGCTACCGCGCTCCGCCTAACAACCCGCATCGAGCCGAAT
>DRMS01000155.1 GCA_011322515.1 Leucothrix mucor | reverse complement strand
TGATTTGTCTAAAATGAAATCACGTAAAAACCCCTATGCATCAAAACTCAAAAAACCAGTAACTATGAGGCTTGGTGAGGATGTAATTAACTACTTTAAGGGCATGGCTGAAGATTCAGGTGTTCCATACCAAAGCTTAATTAATTTATATCTTCGTGACTGCATCTCACAGCACCGTAAAGTTGATATTTCGTGGAACCAAAAGTCCTAACAATACGCTGCAGCTGACAGTCAAAAGCGTCGCGATTTTTGCAAAGCAAAAATACGCGCCACTTTCGCCTGCCGCTGAGCTAGGTCGTTAGGGAAAATTAAAACTGATCGTAATGCCCGCCAATAGCAAAAATGTAAATGTAGTCTTTGTCATATTTATAAATAATACGGTCTTTCTGGCTTATGCGGCGAGACCACAAACCAGAGAGGTTATGTTTTAATGGCTCAGGTTTTCCAGTACCCGTGCGTGGATCATCACGAAGTATTTCTTTCAACAAACGACAAAGTACCTTGTGTAGCTTTTTGTCTTTTAGTCTAAGGTCTTCATATGCAGCCCAGGTATTACCCTCAAATACCAGTGATCTCATCTAGCTCCCCTGCTGTAGGTTTATATCCTTTGCCCTTTGCATTTGTAGCCGCCGAGGCTGCAATTTGCTTCATTAAGTCATTGTTTTGCAAAACATATAATGTTTCCTGCTCACGCTCCCAATCATCCGCACTTAAAACCACGAAATCATCGCCGCTTCTGCGTGTAACTTTAAGTGGCAAGTGCTCTGTAACTACCTGTTCCACAAAGGTTTTTAAGTTATCTCTAAATTTATTTACACTAATAGTGTCCATTTTTTTCACCTATAAAACGTACCGTAACTCCGTACATAATAGTGGCAAAGCCCTAACAAGTCAATTAACGTTGATCTGTTTTACAGGCTGCGCCGCTATCGCTCTATTCTGTGTAAAACCGTCAAGTTATCTATAATGTTAGGCGAAGTAGGAACCAATGACTGTTACGAATTACAAGTTCCCTGATTTATCTGATAGCGTTGAGCGGGAATTGGCAATAATTCTAGGGAAAGTAACGCATCATATTCATCCAGATATTGTACGTTTTATAACAGAAGAAAATTTAAACTATAAAGAACGGTTTAAATCTGTATGCCATAAATCTTGTGATATAAACTCTTTTTTTACCTGGGTTCTGACTGTGTATTTCCAGGATTCAGAAGACCAATTAACAAAGAAAAAACAAAAGGATGGAAAAATAATGTTTATGAGGCGGATGGAACAATACTAAATGACAATACCTTCCCAAGGCATATTTGGGCTTACCTATCTATGAATAAAGCCTATTCAGGCGGTGCTACAGGTATGTGGTCACCTAGTGGCCTAAATAGATTTGAATTAGCTCATGTATTTGGCCATAAACAAGATGAAAGAGAGTTAGAAAAAACTGTTTTTAATGAATTTAATAACGACCAAGAGCCATATGGTTTATTTACTTCAGCATCTAATATTGTCCTAATGCCAAAAGGGCTTGCAAAACCAACGGATCACATGGTTTCAATAAAACTATGTTTTTATAAAAGGCATTTAGAGTTATATGGCAATAATCTAATTGGTCTAAGTGGGTTTAACGGTACAGTTCCCTCATGGTACACGGATATAGAGTGGCTTGAGCCTGTATTACTAACTGATTGGAAAATAAAAGTACAAAACCTTCTTCGGTATAGAGAAAAGTATTTAAAAAATAAATACGCAAATAGTTAAAAATCGCCTAACAAGCTCCAGCGGACAGTTTAAAGTGTCACTTATTTTTCTTACGCAAAAACGTGCCACTTTAAACTGCCGCTGAGCAAGACCAGCTTTCAATCAGACATTTATGGTGGCATGTGGGTATTCATTTACGTATAAACTAAGATGTCGAATAGGGCAGCCAATAATTGCAATAAAGTTGAGGATGATAAAATCATGAAACGAGTGACAGTGTTATTAGGAATATTGTTTTTTATTGTAGTATCGCCATGCTCTTATGCAGAAGATAATGATACTCAAATGGGGCATATGGATCATCAAAAGTTAATGCAATCTACAGGCGATGGAAGAATTTCACTCGGCCTTTCACCTAAAATGAAGCAACATCAATTGTCAAATATGAGGTCGCACTTGGCAGCTTTACAGTCAATCATTGGTTTAATAGCTGAAGGTGAATTCGAGAATGCATCTCAAGCAGCTTATTCCAGGCTGGGTTTGACCGAAGAAATGAAAAACATGTGCAACATGTTTACTAATGAAGAATTCAAGAAGTTAGGGTTGGCGTTTCATAAAAGCGGGGACGCATTAGGCGATATGCTGAAAACAAAGGATACAACGAAATCACTTCAGGCATTAAAAACAACCATGGGTTATTGTGTGCAATGTCATGCTACATTTCGTCAATAAAGTGCTTCTTAGAAAGTATGATTAATAAAAATATCAGGCGTAATTACCAGGCCTGTAGCTTGAGTTGTAAATATATGCAAATTGAGAACAGGGTATGACAATAAGATTTATACCAACATTTGTTTTAATCGGTCTTGTTCTGTTGCCAGCTTTAGCTATAGCAGAAGACGCCTCAGGCACAAGGAACACCGATGTTCAAAAAAATCCCCAACATTCTGAAAAAGAAAATATTTATACTCCAGGGCTTGGCGAAATAATGACGGCGACACAAATGCGACACTCAAAGCTCTGGTTTGCTGGTAAATCATCT
>DRMS01000154.1 GCA_011322515.1 Leucothrix mucor | reverse complement strand
GGATTGTCCATTAATATTGTTTCCCATTATTTCCTCTCTATTTTCTATCAGTAAAAGATACAGCTCTATCTATAAAACTATATCAACATGTTATTCATTGAGCACCGCTCCATGAATGCTGAAAAGTATAGAGAAACAATGTGATAGAAAGATGGTAACAATGTGGTAATGCGACCACATTTACTTTTTCTGTATGAGCGTACTATTTTTGGAAATGAAAGGTCGTTTGCAACGTTTTAACCTGATCTACTTAAATCCATTGATAGTTGTTCAAAATTGCTAGACACTAAACGATGCAGTGTTTTATTAAACAGAACAGTACTGGTATGGATATTTCGCAATTTTTTAATCGGTGACTCCGTAACAGAATAATCAAATACGCTTTCTTCAAAGGTATAACCCACACCATAAAGTGTTTTAATACACTCTTTATCGGGCATTTTATTTCTTAAACGATAAATCACAGAATCTACCGAGCGATAGGTTAGCTGATTAATATCTGATTGATATGAAACGGCGTTCAATAATTTTTGTCGTGAGACAGGCTGATTTTTACATTCAATTAAGACCTTCAACATATCAAACTCATAACGGGTTAAGTTAAGCTTTCTTCCTGAATCTAAGGTCACTGAACGAGATAAACAGTCCATTATAAAACCCTTGCAATAAAAATTAATATTATCTTGTTGTTTGTAGGACTGAATACGGCGATGCACCGCACGTATACGCGCCACTACCTCTCTAAAATTACACGGTTTTTGAATATAATCATCCGCACAGGTTTCTAGTGAAATAAGCTTATCAAGCGGATCAAATTCATGCGTAAAAACAATAATCCCCATACTGCTTTGAAGACCAATGTTCTGAATAAACCGCATTCCATCACCATCAGGTTGGCATAAGTCAAATAATAAAATATCGGCTTTCTTCTCTTTCAATAAAACTTTTAATGTTTCTAAAGAAGTTGCAATCCTGACCTGTATAGCATGTTTCTCTAAATAATTTTTACACAGTGTTGCACTGGTTGCTTGCGGGTCGCTAATAACCAGCTGTAATTGATGTGTCATTGAAAATTTCCTCCTAACGGATCTTTATTGTGTGAGTGTTTTTATGGCTAATAATCGCCTTAGAACTCAGTAGAATCAGTCTTTATTCTTAAAAAATAAGTATAGGAAGGCATTAAATAAAATAAGTTGGGAATAGCTGGGGATTTTCTGGGGATTTCTTTTTATTTCTTTAAAAACAACCATTTTACTGTTTTATTAGACAGCCCATCCCCTATGTTTAATCATCCTGATAGTAATATGCTAAAAAAGTTATAAATTATATAATCAAGGAGGATATATGATTTATTGTCTTGGGGATTATGAAATACATACTGAAACACATGAGTTATTGTGTGAAAAACAACCTCAAGAAATCGAGCCGCTAATCTTTAAATTATTGCTTTTCATGCTAGAGAACCCCAATAGAATTTTGTCGCGTGATGAGTTGATACGCGTTGTTTGGAAGGCACGTATTATCTCAGACTCTACGCTTAACTCTGCTATCAGTGCCACCCGTCAAGCGATTGGGGATACTGTTAAAACACAACAATATATTAAAACCATTTCAGGGAAAGGGTATCGTTTTATTGGCAACGTCATAAAGCTTGACTCAGCAAGCCCCTCTTCTTCATTCTTTCCAAAGGATGATAAGAAATCAAATGAAACAATAACAACAACGCTGATACAAACGTCTTGTACCGCTACAAATCCATCTCCGATACGGCAACTTCCTGACAAACCCTCCATTGCGGTGATGAATTTTACTTCGCTGAATAAAAGCGAAAAAGGAACCTTGTTTGGCAAAATATTAACAATGGAAATCAATTCACATCTAGCAAGATTGCCTCATTTTTTTGTTGTTGCGAGCGCATCCTCTTTACGGCTTGAAACATTTCATTTATCACCTCAACAAATAAGCCAACAGCTCGGTGTGCGTTATTTGGTCTCTGGTCATATTGTCCATTATAAAAAACATCTTCGAGTCACCGTGTCGTTAGTTGATGTGGTTCAAAACTGTGAGGTATGGGCGCAACAATACGAACAATCTCAGGATGATATTTTTTTAATTCAAAATGAGATAAGCAACCGTATTATTGCAATGCTTGATGTCAGCATTGAGCAGTCAGAAATAGACCGTGCCTTTCGAATCCCTTCAGAAGACTTGAGTGCTTGGGAGAATTATCATAGAGGCTTTTGGTATTTAGGCTTAACGACACCGCATGACATAAAACGTGCTGAGCATTATTTCAAACAAGCGATTCGCTTAGATCCTCGATTTTCACGCGCTTATGCAGGATTATCTTTTTTAGAAACCAGCAAGATACTCCTTGATATGAATCAAAAAAATGATCAAATGTCTTTGGATAAAGCATTAGATCATGCTCATTATTGCCTTGCTATCGAAAGCAAAGAAACAATGGGATATTTATCGCTAGGTAGAGCCTTTATGATTGCGAAACACTATCCCGATGCATTGAAAATTGCAAAAGCAGGTATTCGTGTTAATCATAACAATGTCTATTGTCAGCAATTAAAAGCTAAAGTAGCGGCACTTTCTTCTTTAGATGCCGTTGCTAAACAATCCGTGATTACATCACACCGTTTAAGTCCCTATGACCCCCATCAGTTTTGTCTTCAAAGTATGTATGCCATCTCACTTATCCACCAAGGAAAATATGAAACCGCAACGAATTGGAGTAGCCGTGCAGCTCATGATCATAAAGCGTTTCATATTACCTATATTATTGCTGCCTTTTGTCACGAGATAGCAGGGGACTCAAAAAAAGCGCAACAGTTTATGCAAAAAGCATTGAATACCCGTCCTAATTATTCGATCAAACGGTATCAAAAAATTGTAGCGCATACTAATGACACGACTAATAGACGTATTATTGATGCTTTATTAAAAACAGGATTACCGATGAAAGGATAGAAATTTTCTATGATTAAATCATCGAGATTTAGACAATAGAGCTATTCTGATACTTCATGCAGGGGATTGTAGGATAAAATAAAAACAGGGCTACCAGTTTAAAGCGGGACAGTTCATGTTTCTGCTATTCACCCGCACCCTTCGACAAGCTCAGGAAGCGGTGTCCTGAGTCTACCGAAGGGCTAGTTCCCTGAGCTTGTCGAAGGGTGCGGGTTTTTGCTATGACTTTACTTGTTCCGCCTTAAGTTGGTAGCCAAAAACACTAAGGAAGTTATGGGTTATGAGAAACCACTTTCAAAATAAGGAAGATTCTCTTGCACCTGTGTTACCTAAAATTAGGCTATTTTGAACCCTGCTGGAAACTACATACGCTCTAACGTTTTAATGCCTAATAAATTCAAACCTGTTTTCAAGGTTTGAGCGGTCAGCTTAGCTAGTTTTAAACGACTATTTTTCACATCATTATCGGCTTTGAGAATAGGACAGGCTTCATAAAATGTCATAAAGTTACCCGCTAGTTCAAACAGATAATTACATAAAATATTAGGTGTACCGTCTTTCGCAACTACTTCAACGGCTTCAGATAATTGCAATAGTTTTACGGCTAACTGTTTTTCAGCGGCATCTTGCAAATTAAGGGGGGCATTTTGATCAACCTCTCCTGCTTTGCGGAAAATACTTTGAATACGTGCATAAGCATATTGCAAATAAGGTGCAGTATTGCCTTCAAAACTCAACATGGTATCCCAGTTGAAAATATAATCTGAGCTACGGTTTTTACTTAAATCAGCATATTTTACCGCGCCAATTCCCACTGCTTGCGCGACTGTTTTGCGCTCCGCTTCATCAAGGTCAGGATTTTTTTTATTAACCAAATCCAACGCACGTTGTTCTGCTTCTGTTAATAGATTAATCAGCTTAACCGTCCCCCCATCACGGGTTGCAAAGGGTTTGCCATTTTTACCCATCATTGTACCAAATGCCATATGCTCAAGCTGAGTGTCTTTGGGTACAAAATCTGCTTTTTTAGCGATGGCAAAGACTTGATTAAGATGCAGACTTTGACGGGCATCCACAAAGTACAATATGCGATTAGCGTGCAGCGTATTATGACGATAACGCAAAGCCGCCAAGTCGGTAGTCGCATAAAGATAACCACCATTTGATTTTTGCACAATCGCAGGCAGAATTTTATCATCCTTGCCTTTAAATTCATCAAGAAACACGCATTGAGCGCCTTGGTCTTCGGTTAGTAACCCTGCACTATCCAAGTCAGCAACAACCTGTGCAAGATCATCGTTATAACCACTTTCAGGCATAACATCAGCGCGTGTTAGCAATACATTCAGTGATTGATAAACCGCATCACAGTGTTGCAATGAAATATCAATAAACTGCTGCCACAAGCTTAGACAATTAGCATCACCCGCCTGTAGTTTGACCACATAATCTCGTGCCGACTCAGCAAAATCAGGCTCTGCATCAAAACGCTGTTTAGCCTCCCGATAAAAACCTTCCAGATCAGAAAGTTGCATTGAAAGCTCGTTGCCAGAGGCTTGTAACGACTGCATATGTGCTAGCAACATACCAAACTGCGTACCCCAATCTCCCACATGATTTTGTGGAATAACCGTATGTCCAATAAAGCGCAACACGCGCACAATTGCATCGCCAATAATGGTCGAACGCAAATGTCCAACATGCATTTCTTTGGCGAGATTTGGGCCAGAGTAATCGACCACAACCGTTTGCGGGTTGGTCACTTGGTTGATATTCAACCTATCATCATCAAGCGCACTTTCAAGTTGTTGACTAAGCCATTCAGGTTTCAAGTGAATATTTAAAAAACCAGGGCCTGCAATTTCTACCTTGTCAGCAATATCTGATAAATCCAGCGCCTCAAGCACCTTAGTTGCCAACTCGCGTGGATTCATTTGTAATTTTTTTGCCGCTCCCATCACTCCATTTGCCTGATAGTGACCAAACTCAGCTTTAGCGGATTGTTTAATAACAGCAGGCGTGTCTTTTGTAGCCCCAGCACTAGTAAGGGCGGCAGATACATGCTGATCGAGAAGTTGGCGGATATTCATGTGAAAAGTCCTGAGTTCAGATAAAAAACGGGAGATCCTTCATAAAATCAAAAAATAGTTTACACTTTTGTAGCCCATATGAGGTTCACGTAATACGGGGATAGTGCGTTATCATGAGCTCCCGTATTCCGCTAAGAGGCTGTCCGAGAACTAGAATCGTAACGAAAATCTCAGAAATATCGTAAGCTTGGCTTATTGAAAGAGGCGAATAGCAGGGCTATTTAACGAATTCAATAGGTACAGATTATGAGGTTTATGGAATTTGCAGTCGATTTTTAGTTTTCGAACAGCCTCCTAGGCAACAGTCGAGCGACAGAACTCTCAACTGGTCTATGAAGGATATTAAAAACCAGAGGGATTCTATAGTATAGCTGTTATTTTTGAAACTTGATCTTTTGAGCCACTTGCAAAATTGGCTGGTCATCAATCCAATTTACACTGCTTAGTCTATATATTGTATTTTTTTGAAAATCATAAAGCTCAATGCAGAGATTGATCCAATTGATGCTATGGAACGTGCACGGAATAACTTCCCGAAGTTCTAACGCAGAATTTTTATTTCAGATTGGATGAGCTCATGAGGGGCATAGTTACTCTACGCAACGAATAAGATCATCCAAGCTGGGATAAAAAGGCAAGTGAGAGATCGGGACGTTGTTTCGTGCACGTTTCTATAGGTTGTTAGCATATTTGATCCATTTAATTATTTCATAAGCTACTGAGCAACAGAAGCTCCTCTATTTCAGGCACCAATCCGAATCGAAAAGTTGTTTCGTGTATGCTCTTAAGTCTATGCTATGATTCTACGGAAGTACAAGTTAAGGGCTTTGTATTTTCCGCTTATCCATAACGACAATAAGGCAACATATTGGTGTAATCCAATATAATAATGAAATAATCACAGTGCGTTTTTTTATAAGGGTTTTAAACAATGAGAATGCTTATGAATGCTAGAACTTTGCATCAGATGCCGTTTAAGCCTCTGCGCGCATGTTCTTTACTAAAGCAAGCAATGTCCGTACAAATAGTTAGTGCATTGCTATTATTGTCTCTACTATTAATGACTCCGTTAACCCTTGTTGCAGCTGAAAAGGCAAGCAATTCTGCTGATAAAGAAGAGCTGGTACCCGCAGCTGATATTAGTATCGTCGGCACAGGCGGTGACTTATATAAAAATTTGGAGTTGCATTTACCCAGCCGCATCCCTGCTTGTACTGAATCTACAGAAGATATTAAGCAATTTATTAAATCACTGAAGCGGCGCTTTCGGGGTGCTGCGCGTGCCGTTGGTTATTATGATGCGGTGTTTACGCCAACTACTCGCATGATTAATAATTGCTGGACAATCACGATTAATGTCAGTGCTAATCGCCCTGTTAGGGTGACGCAGGCGCGCTTTATTATTAAAGGTGATGGCTTGCAACAGCAGGAGTTTAGAGAGTTACGCAATAATCCTCCCTATCAAAACGGCGATATTCTTAATCATAAAAAATACACAGATTATAAAACTAGCTTAAAGGAGATAGCACAGGCATTTGGCTATTTTGATGCGGCATTTGAAGAACATAAGATTTCAGTTAATCCAATCAACTATAGTGCGACTATTGATCTCGTTTTAAATACGGGGAGGCGCTTTCGCTATGGAAAAATCAATGTTGAGCAGAAAGTATTAAATAAAAAGGTGATAAAAACCTTCTTGCAAATTAAAGAAGGTGATTTTTATAGTTCTGAGGATTTAATTGCACAGCAACAATTATTACAAAGTAGTGGTTTTTATAAAGATATATCCATTCATGCATTGCATAAAGAAGCGGCTAATCAGCAAATACCTATTAAAATCAGCTTGCAGGCAAAAAAGCGTAATGCATGGAAATTTAAAGTGGGTTATGGCACCGACACAGGCCCTAGAATTAATGGCGAATTAAATCGCCGCTGGACAAGCGCGAAGGGAGATGGGCTTAGTTTAACCGCAACCGCAGCACCTAAAGTTAGTACCTTTGTCGCACGTTTAACCGAGCCTAAGGCAAATCCGCATAAAGGTGTTCTCAGTTATTTTTTTGAATGGAAGCAGGATAAAGATGGCGATATATTAGGGCGTAGCTATAAATTAGGGGCTGAATACACACGTAAAACCAGTGATGACTGGAAGCAGAAAGCCACACTTACCTATTTATTAGAAACGACTCAAGAAGGTAATACTATAGCGGGCAAATCACATCTCACCCTATTAGGAGCAAGTGTAGAGAAAACCGAGGCTGATAATTATTTATATCCCCTCAATGGTTGGCATATAAAAGCAGGAGCGCACGGCGCAATAGAGAAACTATTGAGTGACCAAAGTATTTTACAGCTTGAAATTAATAGCAAATTGATTACCGAGCTGGGTGAAGGTCGCCTCATTGGTCGCTTGGATTTTGGTTCAACCCTAGTGGGTGATTTTGATTCACTACCTAAAAGTCTGCGTTTCTTTGCTGGGGGGGGGCGCAGTGTGCGTGGCTATGGTTTTAATTTGCTAGGTGAAACCAATAGCACAAATGATGTTCTTGGTGGCAAACATTTATTAGTTGGCAGTGTTGAATATGAGTATCGGATTGATGAAAGCTGGTCAGCCGCGGCCTTTTTGGATGCAGGTAATGCCTTTAATGATTTAAAAAGTCCTGATTTAAAATTAGGTGCAGGTTTCGGGGTGCGTTGGCGCTCACCTGTTGGACCTGTCCGTGTCGATATTGGTTTCCCACAAGATAAATTTGCTGACCCGCGTTTGCATATCAGCATAGGCTCTGATTTATGAGAAAGAGCCTAAGCCAACATCTTTTTTCACCCCTTGCTATTATTCAAATAGTCATTTTGAGTGTATTGATTGTTCTAGCGCTGGTATTAACAACCCCCCTTGGTCCTGCCTTAATAGAAAAAATAGCGAATACCACTTTTACACCCTTGGAAATAAAAGGCTTTCGCGGCTCCTTCTTAACTAATTTAAACATTGCTAGCTTAAAATGGGAAGACCCTGCAACCACCGTTGAGTTAGAACAAATCAAAATTGAGAAGCCACGCTACAATATAGGCAAAAACCAACTGAACTCTGCTACGGTTAGTGCTAACCGATTGGTTATTCGCCTACCAAAATCTGATAATACCCCGTCTGAAAAAATTACCTCACTACCTGATTTTGCACTGCCTGTAGATATTAAAACCAATGCCTTAGCAATCGAATCCTTTGAGGTAATACGTGAAAACGAAGTCATTTTCCAAATTAAAGATATTGTTCTTACTAAACTTACTATTGAGCAGGGAAAATTAAATGCTGAAGCACTTGCTGCACAGTTAATTATTATTGGCGCACCGCTGGATATGAAATTGCAAGGGTTTGCAATGAATATGAACCAGCCACATGAGATGCAAGGTCGTGGCACGGCTGATTTTAAACATCCAAAAATCGGCAAGGCAGATGCCAATTTTGAAGTCGGTGGCACGCTGGTTAATTATGAATTTAAGTTAACAGGCAATTTGCAAAATAAACAGTTTAGTCCGCAAACACTTCAACTAGAAGGTGCGGGTGATTATGACCAAGTTGCTTTTTCCAGCATACAAACTCATAGTCTTGAGGGTGATCTCACTGGCAAAGCTGAGGTTAAATGGTCGCCAGAGCTACTTTGGTTATTTGATGGTAAATTGCAACAAGTAAAACTAGCAAAACACCTGCCTGAGTGGCCTGCAGAATTTGATGCAACGGTAAGTTATCAAGGGGGGTATAAAAATAATAGCCTCTATGGCGCGCTGGATTTAAAAAATCTCGATGGTTTGCTCAAAGGCAAAAAAATTAGCGCACAAGGCAAGTTGCAACATAAAGACCAACAGCTAACATTAGATACTGTACAGGCTGATTTAGGGCAGAATAAAATCAAAGCCAGTGGTAAAGCCAGTCCTCCATTTGATTTAAGTTGGGATATTGATGCGACTGATTTAAGCCAGCTATTACCTGATGCTTCGCTTGATTTAGCAGGAAAATTAACCGCCAAAGGAACCCTAAAAGGTAGCTTGGAACAGCCCCTATTAAATGCCAATATTAATGCTGAAAATTTGCGTTATAAAAAATATAAGCTGGGATCAGCAAACTTCATCGCAGCTTCCAAACAAGGTATTTATAGTCTGCGCGGTGATTTGGATCAGCTTGATTTAGACCAACAGAAAATCACTGATGCCAAACTAGATGCCTCAGGAACCATTGAAAATCATCAGCTTAAACTAGCCTTTACTCATACCGATGGCAACGTGAAACTAGAAGCACAAGGCGGTTGGAAAGCCCCTCAATGGAAAGGTTCATTACAACAATTACTACTAGATACGAAGCAGGTTTCCAAATGGAAGTTGCAACAACCCGTACAGATTAGCGCCTCAAAAGACCAGCTAAAAACCAGCCAGTTTTGCCTCTCAAACCGTTCCGCACACACTTGCTCAACCGTTCAGTGGTCAGCAAAAGCGGGCGTTAATGTGGAAGGTGATTTAAAACAAACACCGTTAGCGCTACTTAATCCCTTTTTGCCTAAAGACATTGTCTTAAAAGGCAGTGCCAATGGGCGTTATAAAGTAAAGCAACAGGGGGATAAAATTGTCGCTGATGTCGCATTGCAATTACCCGCAGGTTTGGTTTCTTATGGCAAAGGTAAAAATAAGCAACGTTTGGATTATCAATCATTGACCCTAAAAGCAATACTTGATGGGCAGAAAATTACAGCTAATGGCAAATTATTGCTGAAAAATAAAGGCAAATTAAGCGCAGATGCGACGATTGTTCTGGCTAAAACAGGCGATCATCACCAAATAGATGCCAAGGGAAAACTAACCCGCATTCCGTTAATGATAGCAAGACCTTGGTTGCCAAAAGAGGTTAAGCTCAATGGTAGCGCTAATGGACGCTTTAAGCTAAAACAACAAAATGGCAAAGCGGTGGGGGATGTGGCATTACAGCTACCCGCTAGCTCAGTTATTATGGGAGAGGGCAAGTTACAGCAACGCATTGATTATAAATCACTTACAGTAAAAGCACTTATCAATGGACAAAAAATTACTGCCAAGACTAAGCTAATCCTAAAAAATAAAGGTGAGCTCGAGGCGAATGCCAATATCGTGTTGGCAAGTGGCGGGGGGAAGCTACAGATAGAGGCTAAAGGCAAGCTTAAACGCATCCCGCTGCTCATGGCGAAACCTTGGCTACCAAAAGACATCAAGCTTAAGGGTAGTGCGAGCGGTAATTTTAATCTTAAACAAAAAAAGGGCAAAGCGGTGGGGGATGTGGCATTACAGCTACCCGCTAGCTCAGTTATTATGGGAGAGGGCAAGTTACAGCAACGTATTGATTATAAATCGCTTACGCTAAAAGCCATTATTAATGGGCAAAAAATTACCGCCAATACCAAGCTAATGCTTAAAAATAGAGGTGAATTAGAGGCGAATGCCAATATTGTGTTGGCAAGTGGCGGGGGGAAACTACAGATAGAGGCTAAAGGCAAGCTTAAACGCATCCCGCTGCTCATGGCGAAACCTTGGCTACCAAAAGACATCAAGCTTAAGGGGAGTGCAAGCGGTAATTTTAATCTTAAACAAAAAAAGGGCAAAGCGGTGGGGGATGTGGCATTACAGTTACCCGCCAGCTCAGTTGTTATGGGGAAAGGCAAGCTACAGCAACGTATTGATTATAAATCGCTTACGCTAAAAGCCATTATTAATGGGCAAAAAATTACCGCTAATACCAAGCTAATGCTAAAAAATCGAGGCGAATTAGAGGCGAATGCCAATATCGTGTTGGCAAGCGGCGGGGGGAAACTACAGATAGAGGCTAAAGGCAAGCTTAAACGCATTCCGCTGGTTATGGCAAAACCTTGGCTACCAAAAGACATCAAGCTTAAGGGTAGTGCAAGTGGTAATTTTAATCTTAAACAAAAAAAGGGCAAAGCGGTGGGGGATGTGGCATTACAGTTTCCCGCCAGCTCAGTTGTTATGGGGGAAGGCAAGCTACAGCAACGTATTGATTATAAATCGCTTACGCTAAAAGCCATTATTAATGGGCAAAAAATTACCGCTAATACCAAGCTAATGCTAAAAAATAGAGGTGAATTAGAGGCGAATGCCAATATCATGTTGGCAGGTGGCGAGGGGAAACTACAGATAGAGGCTAAAGGCAAACTTAAACGCATTCCTCTACTAATGGCTAAACCCTGGTTGCCAAAAGAGATAAAGCTTAATGGTAGCGCTAATGGCAGTTTTAATCTTAAGCAGAAAAATGGCAAACCCGTTGGTGACGTGGTATTGCAGTTACCCGCAAGCTCGGTTGTCATCGGGGAAGGCAAATTACAGCAACACATTGATTATAAATTGCTGACTGTAAAAGCGCTGATAAATGGGCAAAAAATTACTGCTAATACCAAGTTGATTCTTAAAAACAGAGGCGAGTTAGAGGCGAATGCTACTATCTTGTTAGCTAGTCGTGGTACAGATCATCAAATAGAGGCAAAAGGCAAGTTCAAGCGTATTCCCCTTGCAATGGCTAAGCCTTGGTTACCTAAAGGAATTCAACTTAATGGCAACGCTAATGGAGGTTTTAAACTAAAGCAGAAAAATGGCAAACCAGTAGGTAAGGTCTCTTTACTCTTGCCTGCAAGCTCTGTTTTGGTGGGTGAAGGAAGACAAAAACAGCGCATTGGTTATCGCTCTTTAACGGTTAATGCACTGATTAATGGGCAAAAAATTACAGCGAATAGCAAGCTAATTCTAAAAAATAATGGTGAGTTAATCGCCAATGCTAGTATTTTACTGGCAAAAAATGGTCATCATCGTATCAATGCTAAAGGTAAATTAAGCCGCATTCCTTTAGTTATGGTAAAACCTTGGCTGCCTAAAGAGATTCAATTGAGCGGTAATGCCAGTGGTCACTTTGATCTAAAACAGCAAAATGGCAAAGCCGTGGGTGATGTATCACTGCGCTTACCCGCTAGTACTGTTATTGTTGGATCAGGACGAAATAAACAACGCATTGACTATCAATCTTTAGCCCTCAATGCGCAAATTAATGGGCAGAAGATTAGCGCCAATACCAAACTATTACTTAAAAACAGAGGTAAATTAACGGCTGATGCTACTATTCTACTGGCTAAAAGCGGCAATCATCATCGCATTAATGTAAAAGGTGAGCTAAACCGTATTCCACTAGCAATGGCAAAACCGTGGCTACCCAAAGATCTGCAATTAAGTGGCATGGCTAATGGGCGTTTTAATCTAAAACCACAAAATGGCAAATTAGTGGGTGATGCGCTATTGCAATTACCCGCCAGCTCAGTAGTCGTTGGACAGGGTAGGGATAGACAACGGATTGATTATAAAACAGCAACACTGAAAGCCCTGCTAAATGGTAATAAAATTACAGCTAATACCAAGCTAGTGCTTAAAAACAATGCTGAACTAAATGCAGTTGCCACTATTAATCTGGCCGATAAAAAGAACCCTCTTAAAATCAATGGCAAAGGCAAATTAAGCCGCATGCCCTTAGCCATGTTGCAACCGTGGATGCCCGCTACAATCCAACTAAAAGGCAGTGCTAATGGACAATTCAATATTAAGCAACTCAATGGCAAGCCTGTTGGAGAAATATCACTACGCTTGCCCGCCAGCTCGCTTTTTGTGGGCGAAGGCAAAGCAAAGGAGAAAATTGATTACCGCTCATTAACGCTTAAAGCCCTTGTTAATGGGAATAAAATTACCGCTAACACGCGTTTATTATTACAAAATAAAGGTGAATTAAGCGCCGATGCAACCATTCTTTTAGACTCAAAAGGCAATCATCACCAGATTGATGCGCGGGGCAAGCTAAATCGTATACCACTAGCTATGGCAAAACCGTGGCTACCTGAAACACTGACACTAAATGGCGTTGCTAATGGCGGCTTTAAGCTCAAGCAAGCCCGAGGAAAAACCACAGGTAAGCTGATCATACAGCTACCACGCAGTAGCTTAAGCATAATGGATGACACAGGTTCAGTCACAAAATTTGACTATCAAAATGCCTTTGTAAAAGCAGCCATTAATAATAAAATCGTCACTGCAAATGCCAAAATGCAACTCAATGAACATGGTAATTTCATTGCAGACGCAAAAATATTATTAGGCAAAAATAGTCATGCACACCGCATCCAAGGCACAGCCTCCTTTGATATTCCCCAGCTTCACTGGTTACAATCTTTTGTACCGCAAACCACCCGTTTGTATGGCAAAGCCTCTAGTAAAGTCAGCTTCAAGGGTCGTTTAATCGCACCTAAAATTACAGGACAAATGACGTTGCAAGATGCCTCATTAAAGCTACCGAAAGTTGGTACGCACCTGAGACATATCAACTTAACAGTCAGGGTAAATGATGCTAACCGAGCGATTATTAATGGTTCATTAGTCTCAGGGCAAGGAAAAGCAACGCTAACAGGTTATGTCTCATTAAAAGACCCGAAAAAGCTTAATGCAGAAATGCGCTTACGAGGAAGCAATCTGCAATTCGTCAATACCCATGAGGTAGTGGGGGTTATGAACCCTGATATTACCATCAAGATGAATCCGAAAACCGTTGATATATTTGGTAAAATTCATATACCAACTGCAAAAATTACGTTGAATGCAATTCCAGAATCGAGTATTGATGAGTCTGAAGATGTGATCGTCATTGGTGAGAAAAAGGCCGATGGCAACTTCTCAGCCGTAAAAATACGCCCCAATATCATTGTGTCGCTAGGCAATGAAGTGAAGTTTCAAGGATTTGGATTAGATACTAAACTAGGCGGTTCAATACGCGTTACCCATAATCACCAAGTTATCGTAGCGCAAGGTAGTATCAAAATAAATGAAGGACGCTATCAAGCCTACGGGCAAAACCTAACCATCAATAACGGACGATTAGTTTTTAATGGACCACCAACTCATATCGGCATGGATATTAAAGCCATACGTAAAGTAGATGATATTAATGCAGGTATCCATCTAACAGGCACATTGCGTAAGCCTAAAACAAAACTATTTTCCTCACCCAGTCTGTCAGAAAGTAATATTTTAAGTTACCTGCTAACAGGGCATAGCATGGATGAAATAACAGGCAGTCAAACCGCCCTCTTAATGCAAGCAGTACGCAGTATGAATGTAACAGGCGGCGATGGATTAGAACGCAGTATCGGTAACTCACTTGGCTTAGATGATTTAAGTATTATTCCTAAAGATGATTTGAAAAAGAGTGAATTACGCTTAGGCAAGAAATTGGGATCAAAACTCTATGTGCGTTATATCGTCGGCATATTTGATGCCGCACAGAAAATTGCATTGGAATATAAAGTAAATAAATACTTGAATCTTGAAGCGCAAGTAGAAGCAAAAGAAGGGGCTAATGCACAGAGTTTAGACTTGATTTATCAAGTTGAGACGGATTAAATTTAGATATTAATGCGGTAAGGAAGAGTAGTGTAGGTTATCGATGATGATAGGAAGCTTGGTTTTTCAGGCTGCCAACTTAAGGCGGGACAAGTAAAGTCATAGCAAAAACCCGCACCCTTCGATAAGCTCAGGGAACTAGCCCTTCGGTAGACTCAGGACACCGCTTCCTGAGCCTGTCGAAGGGTGCGGGTGAATAGGCAGAAACATTAACTGTCCCGCCTTAAACAGGTAGCCGTTTTTCATATTGAAAATCATTTCTTGTTTGTTTCTAATTCAGGATAAACTAATAAACTATCACCCTATTTGTAAAAATAAATATTAACGACATATCTCTATTTTAAATACGGACTACCCCTGTACGGTCGTGGGTTATAGCCTATAGATTAATCTCATCCGCAGAAAGCTCCCGCCATTCCCCAGCTTTTAAACCATTATCCAAAACAATCTTCCCAATTTTCTCACGATGCAATTGCTCTACATAATGACCAACCGCAGCCAGCATACGCTTCACTTGATGATACTTTCCTTCATACAATGTCAGTAGAATAATGTTACTATCCAATCTTTTCACTTCAGCAGGTAAGGTAGGTTTATCCTCGCCTTTAAGCATAATCCCCGCTTCTAGACGTTTAATAGCCTCGTCACTAATAGTATCAGCAAGCGTAGCATGATAAATCTTCGCGTGTTGATGCTTAGGCGAGGTAATGCGGTGCGACCATTGCCCATCATCAGTAATAAGAAGTAGCCCTGTGGTATCAAGATCCAAGCGCCCAACAATATGTAAGCTCTCACGATTAGATATAAATAATAAATCCAACACGGTTTGATGCCCCCTATCCGCAGTAGAGCAAACCACATCCTTAGGCTTATGCATCATAATATAGCGCTTCTTAGGCGGTTTGATAGTAACACCCAAATAGTGCACCTGATCATTCTCAGCAACTTTGAAGGCAGCCTTTTTCACGATAGAGTTATTTACGGTAATATCACCCTTACGAATAATCTTCCCCGCTTGAGAACGGGTGAACACGGTGGAATTGCTAATTAATTTATCTAGACGCATAGGGGGTATTTCTACTAAATAGTATGAGTAGTTTAACTTAAAGTTATAATTGTAAGTCGAATTTAAAGAAAAAACAGCAGTCAATTAGTGGCATAGAACCAAACTGGAATTAATTAGAAAAAAGATGAAAAAAAACTTGTGGGATATAAATTTTTCTATATAATCTCGCGCTCAGTTGGGCCGTTAGCTCAGTCGGTAGAGCAGTTGACTTTTAATCAATTGGTCGAGCGTTCGAATCGCTCACGGCCCACCATCATTATTTTAAATATCGAAAGCTTACATTTATCTAATGTAGGCTTTTTTTATGCCCATTTTATTTTGCTACCCTATAGGGTTAATTTCACCCCTTTTTAGGAAGTTCCAAGTAATGAATTTACCTATATTGCTTGAAACTTCCTTATTTTATCGAAGATAATGCGTATCTTTCATTTTCTAGTTGATCCTTTGAAGGATAGCGTTTTTTAGTTTAAATTTAAAACGTTGAAAATCAAAATGTTATACTCTGTAGAAAATTTTCCACCCCTAGTCTTAAACCCTTCAATAAGATAAATCTTACACTCCATTTTAAAAAAAGTGTGAACTAACAAATAAAGATGCTAAATGCACCCCCGTTGATATGTTGCACGTTATTTGAAACGTTATTTATGAATGAAAAACTATCTATCACACTAGGTCAGGCGACATCTGCAGGAATAAAGCCTGAAAATGAGGATTTTTATGGTGCAAAAATTCCTGATGATGCACAGTTGGAAAATAAGGGAATTAGTATTGCAATAGCTGATGGGATGAGTGGCAGTGATGGAGGCAAAGAAGCAAGTCAGATAAGCATTTCCCAATTTCTCACCGATTATTACAGTACCCCAGAATCATGGACGGTGAAACATGCGGTTAATCGCATTATGTCGGCACTGAATAGTATGTTGTTTTCGCAAGGGCAGAAGCGCTATAGCTCCTCTAAGGGGTTAGTGACAACGTTTAGCGCGATTGTGCTTAAATCTCAAACAGCTCATTTATTCCATGTGGGTGATAGTCGTATTTATCGTTTACGTGATGGAGATTTAGTACAGCTTACCCGTGATCACCGTATTTGGCTGAGTAAAGACCGTGAATATCTGAGTCGTGCATTAGGCATTGATATGCATCTGGAAATTGATTATCGCAGAACACCGATTGAGGTGGGAGATTTATATTTTCTCAGTACGGATGGGGTGCATGATTTTATTGCTGATAGAGAGCTGCGTGAACATTTAATTGAACATTGCGATAATCCACAGCAAGCTTGTGATGTCTTAATTAAGGCCGCCTTAGCGAATAAAAGCGATGATAATTTAAGCTGTCAGTTGCTACGTATTGAGGCTATTGCCAAGGCAGATAAACAAGAATTTTATGAAAAACTAACTCGTCTACCTTTTCCGCCTGATTTAATGGCTGGGAATATGCTGGATAGTTTTAAAATTATCCGCGAGTTACATGCTACCGCACGTAGTCAGGTCTATTTGGCAGAAGATACTTTTAATGAAGGTGCTTGTACGGAGGGGAGTAATGAAAAGCGGTTAGTTGTTATCAAAACGCCCTCGATTAATTTTATTGATGATCCTTCCTATATTGACTTGTTTCTACATGAGGAATGGGTTGCTAAACGTCTTAATTCTCCCCATTTAATTAAGTCTTGTCAGTTAAAACATCAACGAAATTTTCTGTATAGCACGGTTGAATACATTCAAGGGCAAACCTTACAACAGTGGATGTCAGAAAATCCTAAAGCAAGCTTAATGCAAGTGCGTGGGAGTATTTCACAAATTGCTAAAGGTTTACGCTGTATGCATCGTATGGAAATGATTCATCAAGATCTCAAGCCCAATAATATTATTATCGATAAAAATAATACGCTGATTATTATAGATTTTGGGTCAACAAAAGTAGCAGGATTAGCAGAAATACGCTCTGTTATTGAACACAATAATATTGTTGGAACCGCTAACTACTCTGCCCCTGAGTACTTTAAAGGCGAACAAGGTACAAGCCGCTCCGATGTTTTTTCATTAGGCGTGATTGCCTATGAAATGCTAACGGGGAAATTACCCTATGGTGAGATCAGCCCCGAACGCGCAGCTAAAAAGAAATTTACTTACACCTCAGTAAGGGAATACAACCCCCATGTTCCCGACTGGATTGACTTAGCTATTCGCAAGGCAGTGCATCCGAGTCCGACTAAACGCTATCGTTTGTTATCTGAATTTGTCACGGACTTATCCAAACCTAACACTGAATTGATACGTTCAAACCATGCAGAGCCGTTAATGGAGCGTAATCCTGTGATGTTTTGGAAAATGTTGGCATTGATAGAGTTTGTCTTACTGTTTCTCGCTCTTATTGTACTTTACCAATAAGATTAAATAAGCGCTCATACTAAAGCTATTGTGGCTACCAATTTAAGGCGGGACAAATCCTGCGTAAGTCGGGTTAGCTTATCAAGCGTAGCGAGGTAACGTAACCCGACGCAATACCCAGTAAGTTGTACAATGCTTGTCGGGTTACGTTTTTTTGCAAGCAAAAAAATCTAACCCGACCTACAATTCCAGCTAAACAACTGTCCCATGTTAAATTGGTAGCCGCTATTGTTATTTCTGCTAAGATAACCAATAATATCCCTATAGATATTCATCATTACGAGTATATTATTCGGGTGAAAAAATCTAGTGTTGTAATATTAATTGCAGCTAAAATTATAATTAATAATGAAAGGAGTAAATTATGGCTGAGTGGCGTCAAGTAGCAAAAGCATGTGCTTTAGGTGATGGGCATATTAGTATCAAAGAAGTCGAGATTATGCGTGCAGTAATTCTTGCTGATGGTACTGCTAATAAAAGTGAATTGGCTTTCTTGCAGGAAATCAAAAAAGAAGCAAAGACAGCGGTAAAAGCGTTAGATGAGCTGATTGCTGATTGCGAAAAAGTAACTAAGTAATTTTAGACTATAGCGCATAAAGTCAATAAACCACGGAATACACAGAATACACGGAAAAAATACTAATCATTTCCCTGTATTCTGCGTATTCCGTGGTTTAATTTTTTTTATTGAATCCTCAATCCCACCAATTCTAATCGAGACTTCATTAGGGGTAAATCGGCTATTTTTTTGCTGAGATATACCCCCATAATAAAGCCAATAATCCCCGCAATAATACTGACTAACTCGCTAAAAAATTGACTCCCTAGCGCAGCAAAAATAAATAAATTCAGAATAGGCAATAGATAAATAAGTGCGGAGCCTGATAATAATCCCTGTGGATGAATACCTAGCACGACCCGATCATTTACTTTAGCATTAATAGTATTATCAACACGTACTGTTTTACTATTTTTACCTTGCAGTAGTGACACTAACATTGAAGTTGAACAACTCCCTGATGATTGGCAACTACTGCATGCACTGCCTGAGCTTGCAGGACTGACCCAGATATAACCATTCTCTACCCGCTCTACAACCGCTGTTTCTTCAATCATCATAAAAGACTATTTAGCGTTATGACGTAGATTATTAAATATATCTTTAAGCGTGCTTTTAGGGACTGCGCCTACCAGTGTTATGGCAAAATTATCTTTATAATAAGTAACAACATTTAATGCGCCTGAATGCGTCCCTGTTTGCTTTGAGTTAGGTACTTTTTTAGAGATAAAAATAGAAACTGAACTTAAACCATCACTTAGAATATAATGCTCTGCTACCATTTCGCCTTGCATTGAAGGCGCTTTGCGTAGTGAAAATCCTTTTGGTGTTTTCTTTAAGCTCCATGCTGAAGCTGTGGCTTTTTTTGTGGTAGCAGGTGATAAAGACAAGGCATTATTTGTTATCACTTGTTTGACATCTGCAGTCACCTTTTTTAGTGCTGTTGCATTACTTAGTATTTCCACACCCGTAAACATAAATTGTTCGATTGGTTTATGGCTTTTATCAATAATCGTATAATCAAGTAATAATGACGTTTTAGTATCAACACAGAATTTTTGTAAATAACGCATGCGATCTTTTGGGCGTGCAATCACAAGTTGGCATGGTCGTGCTGCCACTTTCTTTATACTTCCTAAATCAAAGGAATACACTGACTGCATTTTTTTATCAAATTTAGGCAGTTGCGATAACGAATAATCTCTCACTTTGCGCGAATACGGCTTACCATTTTTATTAATACGTTCTACTTGCTCAACTTCCTCGCCATTTTCTATGGTATGGGATACTTTTAAGGTAATGACATCATTATTTTTGATATAAACTAAGGTGCCTTTGTAGCTCATCTGACTTAAAGATTGTGTCATTTTATTAAGCAAATTAAAGCCACTATCGGCCGCGAGTAGGGGGAGTGGTAAAGATGCAAGGCAGATAAGTGTTATTCTTATATTTTTCATCTTGTTCTCTCGTTTGCCTCTGATTGATTTTCTTCATGCGTCATTTTTATTGGGGATGGAATCCATATTTTGCAAGTATTTGATCACTTATAGATATTCATTTATTAAATTTTCGCACCCTTCGACTCCGCTCAGGGAGCTGTACCCTGAGCGGAGTCGAAGGGTGCAATTATTTATGTGAAAAACTATAGGTAGGAGGTCATAAGTAGGTGGATACAATAAATCTAATAATTTGAATTATAACTAACCATCCGTACAGATGGCATAATTGGCGTTGTTGATGCGTATTGCACATGACTATCCAAATAACGTTTATATAAATGACGCGTCTTTGCATCAGGGTAGTTATAAGTATTAGCCGCCGCCATCACTGGC
>DRMS01000153.1 GCA_011322515.1 Leucothrix mucor | reverse complement strand
TTTCTTACTGCTGAAGGAAATTTGGTCGCTGCCGCTGTTAAAGCTATTCAGAAAGTCACAGGCATTAAAACAGCGCTATCAACCTCAGGTGGCACCTCAGATGGTCGATTCATCGCCCCAACAGGCGCACAAGTATTAGAACTTGGCCCCGTTAACGCAACAATTCACCAAATCAATGAATGCGTTAGTATGGATGATATTAATGCACTGGAAGAGATTTATTTCCAGATGTTAGTAGAGCTATTGGTCTAGGCGGTAGGATGATGAAAAAAAGAAATATATTACTCATTTTCATCATCCCAGCCTCAACCCCTCGTTGCCGATGAAGAATTTTCACTCCTGTTTTTTGTAATAGTTGAATTCAAATAGGCAAATTACTAGACAAACCTCACAATTATTTAATAATTCCCTATAAATCCAGTTGAATTCCAGCATCTTGCCCTTACGTTTCCTACACCGTCAATTTATAAGAACACAGGAAAATCCTATGACAAAATCTGCTAATAAAGAAAATATGCAATTCCAAACGGAAGTAGATCAACTACTTCAGCTTATGATTCACTCTCTTTACTCTAACAAGGAAATATTCCTGCGTGAGTTGATCTCAAACTCAGCGGATGCGTGTGATAAATTACGTTTTGAAGCGACTTCAAATGATGCGCTATATGAAGGCGACGGTGATTTACGCATTGAGATTGATTTTGATGAAGAAGCTAATACGGTCACAATACGTGATAATGGTATTGGCATGACGCATGATGAAGTGATTAATAATATCGGTACCATTGCTAAATCAGGCACTAAAGAGTTTTTAGAAAAATTAACAGGTGATGCGGCTAAAGATTCTAATCTGATCGGACAATTTGGTGTTGGCTTCTATTCATCCTTTATTGTTGCTAAAAAAGTGGTACTTACCTCACGTAAAGCGGGTGATGATAAGAGCAAAGGCTCACGTTGGGAGTCTACAGGCGAAGGTGGTTTTAGTTTAGAAACCATTGAGCTGGAGAATCATGGTACTGAGATCACGCTGTATCTAAAAGAGGATGAGAAAGAGTTTGCTAACAAATATCGCCTGCAAAATATTATCACCACCTATTCTGAGCATATTCCTCTGCCAATTAAAATGCTGAATAAAATTGAAGCGGTAGAAGCGACAGAAGAAGTGAAGGATGATGATGGCAATGTTATCACTCCTGCTCAAGAGGCGGTTGAAGCGTCTGAAACGTGGGAGACGGTTAATAAAGCCAATGCGCTTTGGACTCGCCCTAAAAATGAGATCAAGAAAGACGAGTATAAGGACTTCTATAAAACCGTTTCTAACGACTGGCAAGACCCATTAACATGGTCGCATAACCGTGTTGAAGGCAAGCTTGAGTATACATCGCTTCTCTATATTCCCTCCAAAGCACCGATGGATTTATATGAGCAAAAGCAACAACATGGCATTAAGCTTTATGTAAAACGTGTCTTTATTATGGACGACACTGAAAACCTAATGCCGCATTACCTACGTTTTGTTCGTGGATTAATTGATACCAATAGCTTACCACTTAATGTCTCGCGCGAGATTTTACAGAGCAATCGTACTGTTGATTCTATGCGCAAGGCATCAGTTAAGAAGATTCTTAGCTTGCTAGAAAAAATGGCGAAGAAGGATGATGGGCAATATGCCATATTCTGGAAGGAATTTGGTCAGGCGATAAAAGAAGGTGTGGTCGAGGATTTTGAGAATAAAGATCGCATTGCTAAATTATTCCGCTTTTCTTCGACGGAAACAGACAGTGAAGAGCAAACAATTTCACTTGAATCATATGTTGAGCGCATGCAAGAAGGTCAGGAGAAAATTTATTATGTCAGCGCTGAAACCTTTAATGCAGCTAAAAACAGCCCACATTTAGAAATTTTCCGCAAGAAAGGCATTGAGGTCTTACTGCTTTCAGACCGTGTTGATGAGTGGATGATGGGTAGTTTCACTGAGTTTGATGGTAAGAAATTGCAATCCGTTGCTAAAGGTGATCTTGATCTAGGCGAGCTTGATTCTGATGAAGATAAGGAAGAGCAAAAGAAAGTTGAAGATGAAGCTGCTTCTATTGTTAAGCAACTTAAAGAAGAGCTAGTGAATAAAGTAGAAGATGTGCGTGTATCGCATCGTTTAACCTCATCACCTTCTTGTTTGATTTTAAGCGAGCAAGACATGGCACTTTATATGCAACAGATGATGAAACAAGCGGGACATGAAATGCCCTCTAGTAAGCCAGTACTTGAAATCAACCCTGCACATCCCTTATTAGCCCGTATGACGGCTGAAACAGATGATGACAAGTTTAAAGAATGGGCTAGTATCTTGTTTGATCAGGCGTTACTTGCAGAGGGCGGGCAACTTGAAGACCCCGCTGGGTTTGTGCATAAGCTAAATTCTTTGTTGCTTGGGATGTCCTAACTGATATTACTCAGTTAAAAGCGGCTACCAGTTTAAGGCGGAACAGTTCATGTTTCTGCTATTCACCCGCCCCCTTCGACAAGCTCAGGAAGCTAGTTCCCTGAGCTTGTCGAAGGGGGCGGGTTATTTGCCATGACGTTACTTGCCCCGCCTTAAATTGGTAGCCTTAAAAGCTATTTATGCTCCCAACCTTTTTCAAGGTGAAGAATCATCCACTATTGATTTTTTTGAATAAAAACAAATATATAATGATTAAAATTAAGTGATTATATATGCGTTTTATTTTAGATACTGAAAATGATTATTTTTATAGCTGAATTGTAAAAATTAGTCTAATTATTCACCTTGAAAGGGTTGCATATAGGACTTAGGAAGTTCCAAGCAATGATTTTACCCATCTTACTTGCCCTTTTACTCCTGCTTGAATCATCTCAATCGTTGCGTAGAGCAACTATACGCCTACGCCTCTTGAGATGCTCCAATCAGGAACAAAAAATCTGCGCAATAGGGGTAGATTCATTACTTGAAACTCCATTACTATTATAAGTTACAGCCCAAGAAAGCTTTCACCAGATAAGCCTTCATTTTCCATAATTCTACGCAATCTTTTCAGTGCTTCCATCTGAATTTGACGTACTCGCTCACGAGTTAAACCTAACTCCTTACCAACCTGCTCTAGAGTTGCATTATCATGCCCATGCAAACCAAAGCGACGCACAATGACTTCCTGTTGCTTAAGATCTAACTGATGCAACCAATTTTCAACTGAGTCGTTAATATCCTTATCGCGAATAAGTTCATCAGGCTCTGGTGCCGATGGCTCTGATACAAAGTTTACCAATGGGCTATCACTGTCCTTGCCGATAGTAATATCCAAAGATCCTGTGCGCTCGTTAAATTTCAATAATTGGCGAATTTTATCGACAGGTTTCCCTAAAGCTTCAGCTACCTCAGTTACGCTAGGTTCTCCGCCTTGTATTTGCATTAACTCACGTGATTTACGCAAGTAAGCATTGAGTTCTTTATTAATGTGGATGGGTAAACGGATGGTGCGGGTTTGATTCATCAATGCCCGTTCAATATTCTGACGAATCCACCATGTTGCATAAGTAGAGAAGCGAAAGCCACGTTCAGGATCAAACTTTTCTACTGCATGAATTAATCCCAAATTTCCTTCTTCAATTAAATCTGGCAACGCTAAACCACGGTTCATATAACGACGTGAAATCTTTACGACTAGGCGCAAATTACACACGATCATTTTTTTTCGTCCGTTATCATCCCCCTTGCGGGCAAGCCTGCCAAATTTTACTTCTTCCTCAGGCGTAAGTAATGGGGAGTACTCAATTTCTTTCAGATAAAGCTGAATAGCATCCAACTCCCTCCTTGAAACCTTACTTAGCTTAGTCTCTTTCTTCTTGACTGCAACCGCAACTGTCTTAGATACCGTCTCTGTTAAATTATTCAAAGCTTTATCTGCTGACTTAATTGCTTCCTCTACCGACACACTTCCTTGATTCTCCAGCATCGCATATTCCTTAATCGTGAATAGATGAACGGGTTGAAACTTACCCATAGCGAGATATAGTTATTATTTTTCATACCCTACCATAGTGATAAACTATAATCAGCTAAAAATGAACCTATAGCTAAAAAACGACCAATTAATTATCATAAAAATCATTTATTTACCATTAGTCAAACAAATAACCAACTTTATCGGTAGATTAAAATTAAGAGAATCAGAATTTAACGATGATTATCAATAGTATTCAATCATCGGTAAGTTGCAGATCATAATAAATCCGACCAAATTTTCGACGTTTATTTTTTGAACTTTAAGGCACTATTGAGAAGCATAGCAGGCTGTGCAAGGATAATAACAACGCAGAGAATAGGAAAATAAACGAGCAAAATATTAGATTTATTGTGTCCTCCTACTTATTATATTATGATCTTTGCGTGAGGCTATATGGATGCAAGGAAGTTTTAAGTAATGAATTTACCTCTATTGCGCTGATTTTTTGCTCCTGATTGGAGCATCTCAAGAGGCGCATAGTTGCTCTACGCAACGATTGAGATGATTCAAGCAGGAGCAAAAGGGAAAGTAAGATGGGTAAAATCATAGCTTAGAACTTCCTAAGTAGCTTGGGTCGTTTAGTCTGTCATACACCTCACTCAATAATCTCCAATCCCCTAAATATTTCTCGTAACTCAGGATCGAACGTATGCGCTGGAAAGGCAGAGCTCAAAGCAAAAATGTAGAAGACCGTCGCGGACGCGGAGGTTTAGTGGGACGCAAAAGTAGCAGTGTTGGCGGTATTGCCTTTTTTGTTCTTCTTTTACTCTTTTTATTTTTTGGACAAGGAAAAAACCTACTAAATTTTGGTGGCGGTTCTCCTTCACAAAGCCAAGCTCCTAGCCAACAAAGAACAGATGGAAAGCAAGATGAAGCGAGTGAATTTATTCATGTTATTTTACAACTTTCTGAAGAAGTCTGGGGGAATATTTTTGCGCGCTCAAATGTTCATTACCAACAACCTAAACTAGTTATGTTCAACAACTCTGTTCGCTCTGGCTGTGGCGTTACATCCTCCGCAACGGGTCCTTTTTATTGCCCTGGAGATAATAAAATTTATATTGATCCTAGCTTTTTCTCAGAATTAACCCGTATGGGAGCCAAAGGGGATTTTGCAAAAGCTTATGTTATCGCTCACGAGCTAGGTCATCACATTCAAAGCTTGCAAGGGATTTCTGATAAAGTAACTCGAATGCAACAACGCATGAGTAAAACAAAAGCTAATCAAATGTCAGTGCGCCTAGAGTTACAAGCCGACTGCTACGCGGGAATATGGGCACATCATACCGAGAAGAAATACCAACTACTAGAACGTGGGGATATTGAAGAAGCCATTAATGCTGCCTACGTTATTGGTGATGACCATATGCAAAGACGCGCTGGAGTAGGAGTTAACGCAGCTTCATTTACACATGGGTCATCAAAACAACGCGCCCGCTGGTTAAAAATAGGTATGTTGCATGGCGATGTTTCTAAATGTGATACTTTTGCTGATTTACGTTGATTCCATCCGTTGATAGAGATATTCGTTTATTAAATGTCTACAAGAACTCTACGTTCTGTTGACACTTGATTGTATTTTCATTTTTTAGTCCATTATTTGCTTCTATCAAGGCAAAAAAAGACCGTGTAAAATTAATTACACGGTCTTTTTTTAAGTAAAACTAACCACTTTTAATGAAAAAGTATTACTTCATTTCAAATGCTTCCAGCTTTTTCTCTGCTAGTTCTTTCTTCATAGTTACATAATCAGGCATTCCATTTTTGTAAGGAGGATAATCTTCACCTTCAATCAACGGTAATAAATACTCACGGCATGCATCTGTAATACCAAAGCCATCTTCGCTGATATATTCCATTGGCATCATCTTCTCAACATTAGCAATGTCTTTTAGATCACCTGAACCAATTTCCCATGCATACGGGTCATTTGAAGTGCGCATAATTGCAGGCATCACAGAGTTTTTGCCGTCTAATGCCATATTGACAGCGGCTTCGCCTAGTGCGTAAGCTTGCTCCGTATCAGACTTGGAGGCGATATGACGCGCTGCACGTTGTAAATAATCAGCAACTGCCCAATGAAATTTATAACCAAGTGCCTCTTTAATAAGATTAGCAACAACAGGCGCTGCTCCGCCAAGTTGTGCATGACCAAAGTCATCACGTGTGCCCTGCTCCGCTAGGAAGCGTCCATCAGGCCATGCCGTTCCTTCTGAAACAACGATGGTGCAATAACCATGACTTTTTACTTTTTCATCCACTAGTTTGATAAATTTATCTTGATCAAATTTAATCTCAGGGAAAAGAATAACCACAGGAATATCATTATCTTCATCCGCCGCTAATGCACCTGCTGCTGCGATCCAACCTGCGTGGCGACCCATCACCTCTAATACAAATATTTTAGTAGATGTTGCAGCCATTGATGCAACATCAAAACTTGCTTCGCGGGTTGAAATAGCAATGTACTTAGCAACTGAACCAAAACCAGGACAGTTATCGGTGACCGGTAAATCGTTATCAACCGTTTTTGGAACATGAATCGCTTGAATTGGGAAGCCCGTTTTTTCAGAAAGCTGAGATACTTTCAGACAAGTATCAGCGGAGTCTCCACCACCGTTATAGAAGAAATAGCCGATATTATGCGCTTTAAATACCTCAATTAAACGGTCGTATTCTGCCTTATTATCTTCCAAAGACTTCATCTTGTAACGACAAGAACCAAACGCTCCAGAGGGTGTGTGGCGAAGTGCAGCGATATCTTCATCAGACTCTTTACTCGTGTCGATAAGGTTTTCCATTAGAGCACCGATAATGCCATTCTGACCAGCGAAAACTGTACCAATTTTATCAGGGTGTTTACGTGCTGTTTGAATGACACCACAAGCTGAGGAATTGATTACAGCGGTAACACCGCCTGATTGAGCATAAAAAGCATTCTTTACTGCCATGTGAACTTCTCCTATGTTTATAAAATTTTGGCACATCATACGCTAACCCTCTGTCAAGATAAATAATCCATTTTAGGTAGAGTTTAAACTATTAATAATGCCTATCATCAAGGTAGAATCAGCTCTATTTTAGGCGAGCAGCTTAAGCTAGCGGTATAAAAATACATCTCTGCAAAATAGAAATATTTGGATATTAAATGTTATAGGAGTTCAAGCTTTTAGCTTGTGCGAACTGCACAAAACAAGTTTTGGACTCCCCTTAAATTTGGAAATTATTTATCTGAAAAAACTATAGTTCATTTTTGTAACAATTATGAATTAATTATCTATACTACCGTTTAAGTTAAAAAACCTACTTTTTCCTCTTTAATTTCACAGAATCATAAATCATGGCATTACTTTCATTACAAAATATCAGCCTAAGTTTTGGCGGACCTGCACTTCTTGATGGCGTTAATCTCAGCGTCGAACCCCGCGAACGTATTTGTTTAATTGGTCGCAATGGCGCAGGTAAATCTACCTTAATGAAAGTCATTAATGGTCAAATCAATGCAGATTCAGGTGAAATAATTGTAGAGCGTAGTGCAATTATCACGCAGTTAGAGCAAGAAGTTCCGCAAAATGTTAGCGGTAGTGTTTATGAGGTTGTTGCCTCTGGCTTACAGGAGGTAGGTGATTTATTAACTCAGTACCACCAACTAAATGAGCGTGATGATATTGGCTCTGATCGCTGGATGAAGCGCATGGAACGCATTCAGCATAAATTAGAAGCCAATAATGGCTGGCATTTTCAGGTCAATATTGACAAGGTCATTTCCCTGTTAAAACTTGATCCTGAAGCAGATTTTTCCAAATTATCAGGCGGTATAAAACGTCGCGTCTTATTAGCCCGCGCATTAGCGCAAGAACCCGATATTTTATTACTAGATGAACCCACTAACCATCTGGATATTAATGCCATCTTATGGTTAGAGGAGTTTTTAAAGACCAACTACAAAGGCGCACTGATTTTTATCACTCATGACCGTGCTTTTCTTAAATCATTAGCCACTCGTATTATTGAGCTAGATAGAGGCAAAGCCACTAGTTGGCCTGGTGATTATGCAAACTTTCTGCGCCGCAAAGAAGAGGCACTACATGCAGAAGATCAAGAAAACAAACGCTTCGATAAAAAATTGGCACAAGAAGAAGTATGGATTCGCCAAGGCGTTAAGGCACGTCGAACCCGTAATGAAGGACGTGTGCGTGCCTTAGAAAAAATGCGCAAAGAACATTCTAATCGCCGTGTACAACAAGGCTCAGCCACTATAAAAGTTGACTCTGGTGAACGTACAGGCAAACGAGTTGTTGAAGTTGAACACCTTACCTATACCCTACCGAATGGACGTGTATTGATTGATGATTTGTCTTTACTCATCCAGCGAGGTGATAAAATTGGATTAATTGGTCCTAATGGTGTTGGTAAAAGTACCTTACTACGCGTATTGCTTGGCGAAATCGAGGCGGATTCAAGCAAGTTCATTGAAGGCACGAATCTACAAGTTGCCTATTTTGACCAACTGCGCTCACAACTTGATGAAGAAAAAACCGTCAGGGATAATATTGATAATGGTGCAGACCGCATTACGATTAATGGCAATAGCAAACACGTTATTAGCTATTTGCAAGACTTTCTGTTTACACCGCAACGTGTTAATTCACCTGTAAAATCATTATCAGGCGGAGAACGCAATCGCTTATTACTAGCCAAGTTATTTATCAAGCCTGCCAATGTGCTGGTGCTAGATGAGCCAACTAATGATTTAGATGTTGATACCTTAGAGCTGCTTGAAGAGCTATTACTAAACTATGAAGGCACTGTGTTATTAGTTAGCCATGACCGCGCTTTTATTAATAATATTGTCACAAGTTGTCTTGTCTTTGAAGGCGATGGAAAAATTGATGAATTTATTGGTAGTTATGATGACTGGCAAAACCTAAACCCTAGTGCAGGATTGGCTGATGAAACCAATAAAAAGACAGCCAAAGAAAGCAAAAAGAATAATCCTGCTGAGAAAACACCAGAGCCAACGCCCCAAAATGAAAAAAAACTGAGCTATAAAGACAAACGCGAACTAGAAATGCTCCCCAAAGAAATAGAGCAACTTGAAGAAAAAATAGCGCAGTTACAAGAAACAATGGCGGCTCCTAATTTTTATCAGCAAGATCATAAAACAGTGAACTCCGTGACAAATGAACTGCAACAAATAGAGGCATCGTTAGCAAAAAAGTATCAACGCTGGGAAGAGCTAGAGGAATAAACTCACAGGGTTCTGTTCTTTGAGTATACTCACAAAAGTATAAAATATTATTTATCAGCGAGCTACAGACCACGTAAGTAACCTCCCATAAACTGTAAGCAAGATCCTATTGGCTACCAACTTAAGATAGGACAAGTAAAGTCATAGCAAACAACCCGCACCCTTCGACAAGCTCAGGGAACTAGCCCTTCGGTAGACTCAGGACACCGCTTCCTGAGCTTGTCGAAGGGTGCAGGTGAATAGGCAGAAACATTAACTGTCCCGCCTTAAACTGGTAGCCCAAATGTACTTGAATGGATAGATAAGCAAATGGGGAAACTTCCTTTGTCTCGGAAAGGGAAAAAACGAAAATTTAATAAGCCTTTGAATTTATGGCGTTTCCTAGCTTAAATTGGTAGCCCACTATCGCTTATTCACCCTACAAATTGCGATTGGCGAAGGTATTAAATAATTGCTCTATTTGATATATATCAACACATCAAAAATAATAATTAATTATATTAGGATATACTTATAAATATGAACTAGGAGATTAACATTATGAACACAAAATTTGCTTTAATTGCAGGCACTTTGCTCGCTTCAATGCTAAGCTTTTCTGCACATGCTAGAGATGATGCAACCCTAGAAGTGGGTATCACAGCTAAAGTTAGCTCTGTGGACGTTATTCACATGGGCAAAAAAATGAGTATTACGCGTAATCAAAAGAAAGATAGCGTAATCCCTAAGATTTACTCTAAAACATCGCGCGCTTGCCCTCCTTTCTGTATTCAACCAATGAGCATAGCACCTAATGTTGAAACAATTGGCGAGCTTGAAATGCTAGACTACCTAAAAAAGTCATCTGCTGGCGAACCCGTTATGGTCATTGATACAAGAACCCCAGAATGGATGATGCGTGGAACAATTCCTGGCTCTGTTAATATCCCTTGGACAAAATTAAGCGTTCAAGGTAGCGATGCATGGGAAGATTCACCAACCGCAGAAGAGGTCATCGTAAACCGCTTTGGTGCAACCATGAAAGATAAAAAATTGGAATTCAGCGAAGCTAAAACATTGGTTTTATTCTGTAATGGCGCTTGGTGTCACCAGTCGAGTGAAAATATTAAATTATTATTGAAAAAAGGCTATCCTGCAAACAAAATCAAATGGTATCGTGGCGGAATGCAGTCTTGGACTAGCTTCGGCTTATCAACAGTTTATTTCCGTAACTAATCAATATATGAAATAATACCAACATCAACACAAAATCCTCGCTATAGCGGGGATTTTTTTTGCCCTAACCTTTCAAAAATGTACCCCTAATTATGATATCCGATAAACTACAACGTTTTTTAATTGAAAATACCAATGTGCGCGGTGAATTGGTACAACTAGACCAAGCATGGCAAACCCTGCAAGCAACAGCCCCCTACCCTGCACCTATTCGCAAAATATTAGGTGAAGCACTGGCTGCTGTCTCCCTACTTGCAACTACAATAAAGTTTAGCGGCTCTCTTATTCTGCAAATCAATGCAACCGCACCTATGCATTTATTAGTAGTACAAGCAACCTCTGACAATACCGTGCGCGGTCTAGCACGTTGGAATAAAGAAATCCCTGATAATGCCGACTTTCAGGATTTATTGACAGACGGACGCATTATTATCACCATCGAGCCAAATGATGGCGGGGAACGCTATCAAAGTATCGTATCACTGAATGGTGGCTCATTAGCCGATAGCCTAGCCAGCTATTTTGAAACCTCTGAACAACTGCAAACCCGCTTATGGCTAGCTGCTGATGATCAAACCGCAACAGGACTATTATTACAGCGCCTTCCTGATAGTGACACGAACAAACACTCAATTGAATCTGAGGATGAAAGCTGGAACCGCACGCTGGCATTAACCGAAACCATCAGCAGTGAAGAATTGCTCACGCTTGATCGCAAGACTATTTTGCATCGCCTATATCATGAAGAAGAATTACGCTTATTTGATGCTGAAAGTATTGAATTTAAATGCCAATGCTCGCAACAAAAAGTAGAACAAATGGTGACCTCCCTTGGTGAACATGAAGCGCGTGACATTATCAGCCAACAAGGAAAAATTGAAGTTGATTGTGAATTTTGCAATAGCCATTACGTTGTAGATAATATTGATGTTGAACGCCTTTTTAATAACGCTAGCACTCCTTCAACAGATAGCATTCACTAATCACTCAGTAGAAATCCTCAATGACAATAAAAAAATCATCCCTACAAAGTATGACCGCTTATGCACGTGGTCAGTTTACAGACGAAAGTAGCAGCCTTGAATGGGAGCTACGTTCGGTTAATCATCGCTACCTTGATGTCAGCCTCTACCTGCCCTCCTCCCTATTTAGCGATCAAAACGAGCTAAAAGAACAAATTCGCAACACGTTAAAACGCGGTAAAATTGAAGCCCAATTAAGCTATGAATCAACCGTTACTAATGCGCGAAAAATTATAATAAACAAAGAACAAGTCAAAGCATTACTTGATGCACAACAACAAATTGAAACCCTGACTCAAAAGGCAAATAGCTTATCAATCATCGACATTTTAAACTGGCAAGGTGTAATAGAAACACCCACAACTGACCTAAGCAATATAAGCAAACAAGCGCATAAACTACTAGAAAAAACACTAGAAGATTTAATCGCTACCCGCTTACGTGAAGGGCAACAACTTAGCCAATTTATAACCATACGCTGTGATAAAATAGCATCAATCGTAGATTCCGTGCGCTCACGCCGTAAAGAAGTACTGCTAGTATTGCGAAAAAAAGTATTAAAACGCATTGCTGATCTGGACTTGAGTATCGATGAAAACCGTTTAGAACAAGAACTCGTTATTCAAGCGCAACGATTGGACGTTAGCGAAGAAATTGACCGCTTAACAGCTCATATTCAAGAAGTTAAGCGAGTATTACAAAGAAAAGATGCGGTAGGACGACGTTTAGACTTTCTGATGCAGGAACTTAACCGTGAAGTCAATACGCTGGGATCAAAATCAAATGATGCCAAAACTACGCAGGCAGTGGTGGACTTAAAGGTTTTGGTAGAGCAAATGAGGGAGCAGGTTCAGAATATTGAATAAGAAAATTCTAGGCTATGAATTTACCAATCTTACTTTCTCTTTTGTCCCTGCTTGAATCCTATCAACCTTTGCGTAGAGCAACTATACGCCTATTGACATGCTCCAAGCAGGAGCAAAAAACCTGCGCAATATTGGTAATATTCATTACTTGAAGCTTGAAGCATCCCTCATCAGAGATGAAAAATAGTTTACACTTTTTTTGTAATCGTTCACCTACCCCAAAGTTAAGCTTCCATTTTGTCTTCTCTATAGACGTTCACTTATTAACTTTCATCTTGATGATTAAAAGCTGAAGCTTTCACTCCTTTTATCAGAAAATTACTTATCTGAAAAAACGATAAAGCCATTCTGCAACCTACAGTTTGAATATGTGAAGAAGGTTAAAAGAAAAGCAAAATTTATCACTCGCGCCACTAGCGACTTCTCCCATACCTAGGTATTCTATAGGGCTTAATTACTTTTACCGATTCATAAACACCTATAAAACTATGCCAAAAGAATACAATCCAAAATCCATAGAGTCTACAGTGCAGGCTGTATGGGATAATAATAACTCATTTAAAGTCACCGAAGACCCAAATAAAGAAAAATTCTACTGTCTATCGATGTTCCCTTATCCTAGTGGTAAATTGCATATGGGACATGTGCGTAATTACACTATTGGCGATGTAGTGTCGCGTTTTCAGCGAATGCTGGGCAAGAATGTGTTACAGCCAATGGGTTGGGATGCATTTGGTCTACCTGCGGAAAATGCGGCAATTAAGAACAAAGTCCCCCCTGCGGCATGGACGGATCATAATATTTCTGATATGCGTGGACAACTAAAGAAAATGGGGTTGGCATATGATTGGTCGCGGGAACTGGCAACTTGTAAGCCTGATTATTATCGCTGGGAGCAGTGGTTTTTTTTACGCTTATTAGAAAAAGGCGTTGTCTATCGTAAAAAAGCGACGGTAAATTGGGATCCGATTGATCAAACCGTCTTGGCAAATGAGCAAGTGGTTGATGGTCGTGGTTGGCGTTCTGGTGCGATTGTTGAACAGCGTGAGATTGATCAGTGGTTTTTAAAGATTACTGATTATGCCGATGAGTTACTTGAAGATGTGCAGAAGCTAGAGGAATGGCCTGCGCAAGTACGTACTATGCAAGCTAACTGGATTGGTCGCTCTGAAGGGGTTGATCTGAGTTTTGGTATTGAAAATTCAGATGAGCGTATGTGGGTCTTTACCACGCGTCCTGATACCTTAATGGGGGTTACTTATGTCGCGGTTGCACCACAGCATCCTTTAGCAAAACAAGCGGCTGAAAATAATGCTGAATTAACCGCCTTTATTGATGAGTGCAAAAATATCAAAGTTGCCGAAGCCGAGATGGCAACGATGGAAAAAAAGGGTGTAGCAACGGGTATTAATGCTATTCATCCGATTACAGGTGAATTGGTTCCTGTATGGGTAGCAAATTTTGTATTGATGTCTTATGGCTCTGGTGCGGTAATGGCGGTTCCTGCGCATGATGATCGTGATTGGGATTTTGCGACTAAATACGGCATTGAAATTAAGCAAGTGATTGACTCTGCTGAGGGTGAATCTGTTTCAGTGCAAGAGAGTGCTTATACCAAAAAAGGGGTATTAGTTAACTCTGGTGAATTTAATGGTTTAAGTTCTGCACTTGCTTTTGATGCTATTGCTGAGCATTTAACTAATCAAGGCAAAGGTTCTAAAACGGTTAATTATCGCCTACGTGACTGGGGTGTATCACGACAACGCTATTGGGGTTGTCCTATTCCTATTATTTATTGCGATGATTGTGGCGCAGTTCCCGTGCCAGATAAAGATTTGCCTGTTGAATTACCCACTGATATTGAGTTTGATGAAACAGGTGGCTCACCGATCAAGAAAATGCCTGAGTTTTATCAAACAAGCTGCCCAAGCTGTGGTAAAGATGCAGTACGTGAAACGGATACGTTTGATACGTTCTTTGAGTCATCATGGTATTACGCAC
>DRMS01000152.1 GCA_011322515.1 Leucothrix mucor | reverse complement strand
TGTTAAAGAAAAAGAATTACGCAAATACCGCCATGAGTTGGGTGTGCGTCCTGTTTATAAACGTGTTGATACCTGTGCGGCAGAGTTCTCAACCGATACCGCTTATATGTATTCGACCTATGAAGAAGAGTGTGAAGCGGAGCCAACCAATAAAGAGAAAATTATGATTTTGGGCGGCGGACCCAATCGTATTGGCCAAGGTATTGAGTTTGATTATTGTTGTGTGCATGCAGCACTTGCGATGCGCGATGATGGCTATGAAACCATTATGGTCAATTGTAATCCTGAGACCGTTTCAACCGATTATGACACCTCAGATCGCTTGTATTTTGATCCATTAACACTTGAAGATGTGCTGGAAATTGTTGATCTAGAAAAGCCAAAAGGGGTGATTGTGCAATACGGTGGTCAAACACCACTTAAATTGGCAGCCGCTCTGGAAGCCGCAGGAGCCCCTATTATTGGTACGTCACCTGATGCTATTGATTTATCAGAAGATCGTGAGCGTTTTCAGCAAATGATGCATAAGTTGAATTTAAATCAACCGCCTAATCGCACCACAACCAATGTAGAAGATAGCGCTGTTTTAGCCAAAGAAATTGGTTATCCGCTGGTCGTAAGACCTTCCTTTGTCTTAGGAGGTCGCGGTATGGAAATTGTGCATACAGAAGAAGACCTACTGCATTATATGGAAACAGCGGTTAAAGTCTCTAATGATGCGCCCGTGCTATTAGATCGCTTTTTAGATGATGCGATTGAAGTCGATGTTGATGCCATTTGTGATGGCAAAGATGTGCTTATTGGTGGCATTATGCAGCATATTGAGCAAGCAGGCGTTCACTCAGGTGACTCAGCCTGTTCTTTGCCACCGTATTCATTAAGTGCTGAAATTCAAGATCAATTACGTGATCAATCAAAGCGTATGGCATTGGCGCTCAATGTAATTGGCTTAATGAATGTACAATTTGCTATTCAAGGTGATACCATCTATGTGTTGGAAGTTAATCCACGTGCTTCACGTACTGTGCCTTATGTTTCTAAAGCTACAGGCAGACCGTTAGCAAAAATTGCAGCGCAAGTGATGGCGGGAAAAACATTGGCAGAACTAGGAGCGCTTGAAGAAATTATTCCTGAAATGTATTCTGTTAAAGAAGCGGTATTCCCCTTTATTAAATTCCAAGGGGTTGATCCTATTCTTGGACCTGAGATGAAATCCACAGGTGAAGTGATGGGGGTTGGTAAAACCTTTGCCGAGGCGTATAAAAAATCACAATTGGGTGCAAGTGTAGATCTCCCGACAGGGGGAACTGCCTTTATCAGTGTACGTGAAGCGGATAAAAAATCAGTAGTGGAAATAGCAGAAATGTTAATAGCGCAAGGGTTTAAACTTTGTTCTACACGGGGTACTACACGTATCTTATCCGCCGCTAATATTGCTTGCGAGGTGGTTAAAAAGGTTCGCGAAGGCAGACCGCATATCGTTGATATGATTAAAAATAATCAAGTTGATTTGATTATTAATACCACTGAAGGTAAAAAAGCGATAGAAGATTCCTTTGAGATTCGCCGTGAAGCCTTGCAAGGTAAAGTAACGTATACTACAACCATTACAGGCGCTTGGGCGCTCTGTCAGGCAATGATGCATAAAGAAGAAGAAGTCGTTTATCGCTTGCAAGATTTGCATTGAGAATATCGGGTGGCGCTATCGCTTATCCGACTTACAAAAATGGGCAGTTCAGATAAAACCGCCCCATTAAGATCAAATAAAGGAAAATAAAAATGAACAGAGCACCCGTAACAGCAAAGGGAGCCGATAGGTTAAAAGCTGAATTAGCTAAATTAAAAACGGTTGATAGACCGAGAATAGTCAAAGATATTGCGACAGCACGTGAACATGGTGATTTAAAAGAAAACGCTGAATACCACGCAGCACGTGAGCAACAGGGGTTTTGTGAAGGTCGTATTCAAGAATTAGAAGCCGCGCTTTCAATGGCTGAGATTATTGATATTAATGCATTGGATGTGGGTGATCGTGTTGTGTTTGGGGCAACGGTAACGCTTGAAAATATTGAAACTGAAGAAGAAGTAACGTACCAGATTGTGGGTGATATTGAAGCGGATATTAAACATAACCGTATTGCGGTATCTTCGCCTATCGCGCGCGCCTTAATAGGTAAGGAAGAGGGCGATGATGCGGTTGTTATAGCGCCTAATGGTAATCGTGAATATGAAATTATTAAGGTTGTGTATAAATAGTTCAGTAAGAAAGTTTCAAGCAATGAACTTACCAATATTGCGCAGATTTTTTGTTCCTGATTGGAGTATATCAAGAGGCGCATAGTCGCTCTACGCAACGAATGAGATCATCCAAGCTGGGATAAAAAAGCAAGTTAGAGATCGGGAAGTTGTTTCCTGCTCGTTCCTAAGTACTACACTATTTTGCCCGACTACTTAGGCTAGGAAGTTGAAAGCAAAAAAACTACCCATCTTACTTGTTTTTTTGCTCCTGCCTGAATCATTCCAATCAGGAGCAAAAAACCTGCACATAGCAGGGCTACGCGGTTTTTTAAATACCAACAGCGCCTTAATAAAAGTATAAACTACTTTTAGCACAGATGAATAATGCCTTATTTTCTAGGTTTTCTATTATTAAATTTGCGCTCTTCATTTTTAGAAAGGTCACGTAATTTAAGCTGTTGACCCGACACCCATGTTTTATAAAGTATCTTATAAATATCCTTAGGCATTCCATCAGGTAGGCTTACGGTGCTATGCATTGCATCAATTTTTAAATTCTGAATATACTGGCTTTCCAGACCTGCTTCATTGATTAATGCACCCACAATATGTTTAGCCTCTGCGCCATGTTCGCTGCCTACTTCTAAGCGGTAGGATGTCATAGGCACATCATCTTTATTATCTGAGTTCTTTCTTGGCTTACGTTTGCGACTATCTTGATTGCGTCGATCATTACGCTCGCCCCGTTTTCTATCGTTTCTCTGACGATCTCTGCGACCTTCATTACGACCTTCGTTTTTAGCACTGAAGGCAAAATCAGGAATAGCGCCTTTTTTCTCTATCAAAGGACGATCACGTTGTACTAAATAGCTCAATGCAGCTGCGATTTGTGTTGGGTTTAGGTCACTTTCTTCGCTTAATTCAGTCACCAGTGTTTCAAAGAAATCTAGCTTGTTATTATTGGCAGCATTGATAATATTTTCTTTAAAACGTGCAATACGGTTATTGGTAATATCTTGCGAAGAGGGTAGTTTTAAAGGCTCGATTTTCTGCCCTGTAGAGCGTTCAATCGATTGCAACATGCGATCACCGCGCGGTGGAATAAACAGAATCGCGGTTCCTTCACGCCCTGCGCGTCCTGTGCGTCCGATGCGATGCACATAGGACTCCGTATCATGTGGCATATCGTAGTTGATAACATGGGTGATGCGCTTTACATCCAAGCCACGCGCGACTACATCGGTTGCTACAATAATATCGAGCGAACCTTTTTTAAGGCGGTTAATGGTTTTTTCGCGTAAATCTTGTTTAATATCGCCATTTAATGCAGTTGTTGCATAACCACGAGCTTCCAGCTTTTCAGACAATTCAACCGTCATTGACTTGGTGCGCACAAAAACAATCACAGCACCAAACTCATCCGCCTCTAAAATTCGTGTTAGTACATCTAGTTTATGGAAGGTTTTTCCTTTCCAGTAAAGCTGTTTGATGGTGGAAACGGTTGAGGTTTTATTTTTGATTTTAATCTCAACAGGATCTCTTAAATAGCGAGAGGTAATACGCTTGATGGGAGCGGGCATAGTGGCTGAAAATAGCACTACTTGACGCTCATCGGGTGTATCTTTAAGAATGGTTTCAACGTCATCAATAAAGCCCATGCGTAACATCTCATCGGCTTCATCTAGTACCACGGTTTTAAGATCAGCTAATTTAAGCGTGCCACGGCGTAAATGATCCATAATACGACCAGGTGTACCAACGACAACATGCACATCACGGCGCATTTGACGTAATTGAATGCCGATATTCTGACCACCATAAATGGGCAGTACATGAAAACCTTTTAAATGACGCGCATAAGTTTGCCATGCTTCAGCAACTTGAATTGCCAGCTCACGCGTTGGTGTTAGCACTAAAACTTGCGGATATTTTTTGGATAAATCCAAATTGGACAATAAGGGTAAAGCAAATGCAGCCGTCTTTCCTGTACCTGTTTGCGCCTGTCCCAGTAAATCTCGCCCATCTAATAGTGGCGGGATACTTTCAGCCTGAATAGGGGAGGGGACTTCATAACCTGAGTCTTCAATCGCTTGGAGAAGAGGCTTAATAAGATTAAGGTCGGAGAATTTGATACTGGTTTGTTCGGACATAGGGGGTACACGCGTGCGGGTAAGTTGGGGCGCACATTATACGTTATTTTTGCTTTCTATGTTGTTTTATATTTAAAATGCGTAAAACTCATTTCTAATGAGGTGCAATTTCTGTATATTTCTAGAAATCACAGTAAAGAAAAAGGAAGGTTCTTTGTGAAAAAAATGAAAGATATCAATACAATGATACAAGTCAAAAGTGGTAGAATAATAGTGACTGGATTGTTGCTCGTTAGTTTGACCGCCTGTGAAGAGGAAAAGCCAGAAACCACCTCAATAAACCTTAACCTGCCAAATGTTGATGGTGTTCTACCGCCGCCAATTGTAGTTTTTTCAGATGAAGAGCAAGCCCCATTAGAGTCTGTCGCGTCACAACAATCAGAAGTACAACAAGTACAACAACAAGCCCCGATGGTTGGACAAGACTATCTAAACTCCGCTAATTTAGTTGCCAAAAGCAAATCATTATTTGCTCCTGATTTATTAGACAGTCTGTTTCTAGGTGATAACTTCTATCCATTAGGCTGGTCTTCAGATGGTGAAAAATTTGCCTATATGATAGTACGTGGTGAAGAAGGAGGACGTGAGATGTTCTCAGGCGTTTTTATCCAAGATCTGGTGACGGATAATATTATCTGGGAGTTGAAAAAAACACCACGGCAGAGTGAAAATACGATTGAAAATTTCTGGAGGGGAAATCACCAAAAAATACAGGCACAATTAGATAAAAATAAAATTAAATTGGGGAGTGCAGGGCTTGAAATAAATACCACCTCACTTGCCTATAATGGTGCTGAATTTGACTATACTGTAAAAGCAAAACAAACAACTGATGGGCAAATCGTATCCTATCGGGTCTTGTTAAAATCAAGCGCTAAAGGGAGTAAGGAAATATCGAAAGCCACATTAAAAACCATTAATCGGCAAAATGGTGATTATGGGAATAAAGAAAAAATTGCTGTGATAGGCTATTTTCAAGGTGCGGATAAAGCGCGTGTAGCAACCGTCTTAGGGCTAATGGAAACAGGTTGGGAAGGCACGCGAATCATGCGTTATAAAATTATAGGTGCTAGTTTAAAATATGGAAAATGGCGCTAAAGTAGGATGGTTTTTAAACGTAAAGGAAGTAGTCAGTGCTAGAAATTTTATATCAAGATGATTATCTAGTGGCAATCAATAAACCCTCTGGTTTACTAGTGCATCGCAGTTTAATTGATCGCCATGAAACCGAGTTTGCAATTCAGCAGACGCGGGATCAAATAGGTCAATATGTTTATCCTGTGCATCGTCTGGATAAACCAACCTCAGGGGTGTTGTTATTTGCTTTAAACGCGGATATTGCACGCAATATTACACAGCAATTTACGCATAATCAGGTGCAAAAGCGCTATCTGGCAATCGTGCGTGGTTATACACAGGAGAGTGATAAGATTGATTATGCGCTGAAAGAACAGCTGGATAAGATGTCAGATTCTAAAGCGAAGCAGGATAAAGAAGCGCAAGATGCGGTGACTCATTATGCCCGTAAGGCAACGGTTGAATTACCCCATGCGGTGGGGCGTTATGCGACAGCGCGTTATTCTCTACTCAGTCTGACACCTAAAACGGGTAGAAAACATCAAATTCGCCGTCATATGAAGCATATTTTTCATCCTATCGTGGGCGATACATCACATGGTGACGGCAAACATAATGTTTTTTTTCGTGATCATTTTGGTTGTCACCGTTTGTTACTACATGCAGAGCGTTTATGTTTAACCCACCCTGTCTCTGCGGGTAGGCTGATAATACGCGCTCCTTTAGATAATGTTTTTCAAACAGTGATGAATGAAATATTCACTCTGTAACAAAGTGTAATAAATAAGCTACGGATCTGGGTGGTAATTTATAGTTTTTGTTTGCGGAGAGGATATATTTCATTTATCCTCCTGATTTCATGCTATTAAACTGAATAAAACCAAACTGTTATAGTTTTTCCTTATAGAAGGAATAAATCTATTAATAGGTCTCTGATAGTCAATTAGATCCTTACACTATATAAGCAATAATGAATCAAATACAACGGACTGTATGGCTCCCTTTGGTGGTGCTGACTATTTTCTTAAGTCTAAGCGTTAGTGTCTTTAGCGCTCCTGCAAATATTACTTCCCCTTTAGGTATTAACACCAATGAAGCGATGGAGAATAACTCCAGTCTGCCATTTGTGGATTTATTTCGCCTTGCATTGCCCTTTGAAGATGCGCGCCCTTGGTTTACTAAAGGCAAGGTTCATTACGATAAAAATGGCTGGCCTAATAATCTGGATAAAGGATCAGCAGGAACGCGTTTTATAAGCCAGATGCCATTAAAAAGCCTACCGAAAGGATTGTATACTGTGCGCTATGACGGTGAAGGGAAAATCCGCTATGGCGCCAGTGCTAAACTAGTGAGGCACAAAAAGGGTAAAGATTTGATTCGCTTTGTACCGATGAAAGACCATCTTATCACTGCAACGCTGTTTATCGACAAAACCAATCCTAAAAATTACATTCGCAATATTCGTATTTTAATGCCAGGTGGTGTTTGCAGTGGTGATGTGTATAAGCGCGTCAACCATAAAGGCGCTTGTGGTGGACGCAAATATTTATCCTTTGAAAAATACTATAAACAAATCATTTTTAATCCTGATTATTTGAATTTTATGAAGGATTTTAAAGTGATCCGTTTTATGAATATGGGGGGCGTGACACGCAATAATATCCAATTTTGGAAAGATCGTCCGCAAATGTCAGAAGCAACTTGGGGAGGAAAAGAGGGTGCTCGCGGTATTCCACTAGAAATCATGGTGGAGCTAGCAAATCAGCTGCATGCTGATCCGTGGATTAATATTCCGCATAAAGCTAATAATGCCTTTATTTATCAGTATGCTAATTATATGAAAGAGCATCTGCGTCCACACTTGAAAGTCTATATTGAATACAGTAATGAGACTTGGAATGACCTGTTTGTGCCACAAGCAGAGCATATGAAACAAACAGGAACACGTTATCGGCTGGATAAAGACCGTCGCGTGGCGGGGACAAAATATTACTCACAACAAAGCGTTGCAATCTTTAGACAATGGGAAGCTATTTTTGGTGGTACGAAACGTTTAGTACGCGTAATGGGGGGGAAAACATCCGATATGGCGTATACGCATTTGGTATTAGGTTATAAAAATGCCTATAAATACGTTGATGCACTTGCAATTGGTCCCTATTTTTATATGAGTCAAAAAGATATGCATAAAATGCGTAGCGTTGGGGCTATTATTAAGCGTTTAACCGATCCATCAAATTATTACTCGATTGGCAATGTGCTCAAAGCAGTGCGTAAACAAGCTAATATCACCAAGCGCTATGGGGTTGATTTAATTGCTTATGAGGGGGGGCAACATTTGGTCGATCATAAAACGCACTCAATGACGCAGGGTGCAACTCCCTTCCTTGTGCAAGCGAATAAAGACCCTAGAATGGCAGGTCTTTATTATCATCTATTAACAGGTTGGAAAGAAGCGGGAGGTAAATTATTTGTCCTTTTCTCTGCACCGCGAAAATATACATGGCATGGAAGCTGGGGAATAAAAGAGTATATAAATCAACCTGCATCAGAGGTACCAAAATATCGTGCCGCATTAGCCTTTAAAAAAGGCAAGCCTTGTTGGTGGACTGGGTGTTCATTGGCTTCAATTGTGCATCATAAAAAACCTGTCAGTATAGCGAAACATTTAGTCACAGGGACAGAGGCAGTAGCAGAAGCGCCACGCTTAGCCACAGCACATAAGGTGAGAAAATCACAAGACCTATGGGCGCGGAGTAAATTTATAGAAATTGCTAATTTGGTGACAGGTGATATTGATGATAAAAAAGACCTCTCTGCTAAATGGCGCTCTAGTTGGGATGATGATCATTTATACGTTTGGGTTGATGTAAAGGACGATAAACTTGTCCAAGACTCACCGAACACTTGGGCCGATGACTCAATAGAAATCTATCTGGATTTGGATAATAGCCGCAGGAAAAAATATGATGGTTATAATGATCTGAAGCTATCATTTCGCATGAAAGATAAAACCGTTACCATTGATGGTATCAAGCCCAGCCCATACTCCAGAAAGATAGCCAATAATATTGGTTTCGTGATGAGCGCATTGCCAAAGGGCTATCGTTTAGAAGCCGCCATTCCTTGGCAAACATTAAAAGTAACCCCACGTCTTAATCAACATATTGGTTTTGAAGTACAGGTTAATGATGATGATACGGGTAATAATCGTGATGGAAAAATAGCATGGAATGCCAAAGTGGATAAGGCTTGGAAGAATCCTAAAATGTTTGGTGGGTTGGTATTGGAGTATTGATGTTGTTTGGCTGGAATTGTAGGTCGGGTTAGATTTTTTTGCTTGCAAAAAAACGTAACCCGACAAGCATTGTGTAACTTGCTGGGTATTGCGTCGGGTTACGTTACCTCGCTACGCTTGATAAGCTAACCCGACGACCTACGCAGGATTTGTCCCGCCTTAAATTGGTAGCCGTGGTTATCACTTGTCTAAGTTGCTTTATCAGCAGGTAGTGGATAGGCTTAATATCTCATAGAATGAGCTGACCATGAATGAAGCCATCATCAATAAAATCCAAAAAGTTGCTTTAATCCTCGTATTATTTCCAGCCAAGAATAAGTCTGTAAAGTGCCTGTATAAAGCGCTAGGAATATTACTAAAGCAGATGTGTAGAATAATGTTAAATATCCCGCCATTAAATGCTTTATCCATAATTTATCCCCTGTTGACTGTATTGCTGCGGAGTTGCTACGGTTTGTCCAGCGTTGTCGTGGTAGGCGAAACAGGATATAGATTTTGATAATAGCGTTAGTGACTTGCAGAACATAAATAAGAAAGGGGAAGCTTAGGTTAATGCGCCCTGCATAGCGGAATATAAAAAGTGAAATACCAATGCGTGTTATGCCTATCCATGCTAAATACACCATAAAAAATGACCAACCTATTTTTGTGGTTAGTAATATCGCTGCTATTGGGCTTACTAGTGATGTCCAGATTACTAATCTTTGATCTATTAAACACCACCAAATATAAGGCGGTACTTTGTTTGGTCCCAATGCAATGGCGCGTCCATTATTACGCAACATATTACCACTCCAGCGCAATAGATTTTGCAAGGTGCGCTGAAAACCGTTGCCTGATATATGTTCTACCGTGTAGACCATTGCATCTCTTACATACAGCATTTCAGCTTTGTTTCTGAGTAGTAAATACCATGTGCTTTTATCATCACCCGAAAGAAAGCGAAAGCGTCCCCATAGCCAATGATCAAGATAATCATTTTCCAAGCGCTCGATAAAATCGGGAGCTGTGATTACCTGTGAGCGAAACATGGATAAGCGTCCAGTCAGGGTGAGTACGCGCTTGGATAACGCATGGGATTGCATCATTAAATGGCGTTGTGCAAAGCGTAGTTCAGTCATCTCTGCCATCCATTTAGGGCCATTAAAAATTGCTTTTTCATCGGTGGTCAACGCCTGTAAATCAGGGTTTAAATGAAAGAAGGGGATACATTTTTGTAATGTGCCAACGGTCATTAGCGCATCGCCATCCATAAGTATAATCGGGCAGTCTTTAATGACTCCATTTCGAGATAAGGAGCGCAGACATTGACCTAGTGCAATACGCTTATCAGGCAAGGTCTGGCGAATTGCGATGACTTGAAACTCGGTATCACCAACATGCTGTTGTACATAATGACGCACGATTTTTTCATCTTGCGTATCAGCACTGAGGTAAAGAGTGGCAGGTACATTGGTACTACGGCACTCTCGCAACATGCATTCAAGTAATGCTTCGGTGGTTTCTTTTTTCTCTTTATAACTGGCGATGACAAAGTAAATATGGGGTGGTTTCCAGTCGCTATTCTGGAGTTTATCCGCCTGTTTGCGTAATGCTGGAAAGGTTGTAAATTCATAGACTAAAGCGCGGATTAGGTTTATAAACCACCAACTATAGCGCCATACTCCAATCGTTGCCACTAGCACTATCATACGATGCTGAAATAGGTTTTTAGATTCATCCGACATAAAGTGAATCAGTAAATAGAGACAACAGAAATATATTAATAGATTAAATAAATCCATTGCCCGCCATTCAAACAGGCGCTCTGATGGTAGATTGTTGAGGTTTTGCATTGGTAAAATTCTACTTATAGACATTCATTTATTAAATTTCCGCCCTCTTCGACTCCGCTCAGGGAGCTGTACCCTAAGCGGAGTCGAAGGGGGCAATTATTTATGTGAAAAACCATAGTAGTGAAAACTTTAGTTTTTCAATTGGTATTCAGATTGAGGCTAGGAGGCTGTCGGAGAACTAAAGTCGTAGTTCCGTATGCAACTTAAGCGGAATACGGAAGATTGTAGCGCCGTGCTATCCCGTATTACATAAACTTCATACGAGCTACAAAAGTGCAAACACCTTTTTTGGGGAAAGATGCCAATAATTTTGTTTTTAGTTGCTTTGCGGTATCTCCCATAGAGAGTACCGAATATAATGAAATAACAAAGACTGCCGTGCCTTCTTGGTACTTAAATACTTCACTACTTCCCTATCACTTTCTTCCTGACTCAGGGTATTAAATGCAATTACACTACGGGTAATGCGCTTGGTATCAAATGAGCCGCCTTTTTTAACATATGAAAATCCACCTTTGGCTCTTTTGCGATCAATTTTCTGTTTGGAGTTGGCAAATTGATGATGAATATTGTCATCTTTAACCTGCTTGATTAAATAATCATAAGATTCTTTTACTCGTGGTAAATATTGCGGTTCTAGCAGTGCAATTTCCAGCCAAGGTTCTAGGTTATAAACATGATAATGTAGTGCATCTCTTTCTTGATAGTCCACGCTAATACCATTTTTCAGTAGGTTTTTATCGACATGCTGACGCAAGGTTTCTCTATCTGTATTTAGTGATTTTTCATCTTCTAATAAACGATCTACCATTAATAATATTTTTAACTGATGCGTGCGAAAATTATTCTTTCCACTGCTAGCACCAAATTTCCAGTTGTGCTTATTGGTTTGCAGATTGAGTAGCCATATTTTTATTTTGCGATGTGCTGTCTGGCTAAATTCACAATAAAGTAGATCATAAGCCCAGAGAAAGCCTTCCAGACGAGTTTCATTAATGGGATGACCATTGGGCTGATGCGTTTCAGCCCATGCTAATAGATATTTTTTTGCTTGTTTTAAATAAGCTTTTTTATCAGTTATATAATATGCCAGTGCCAGTAATGCCGTGTTTTGCGAATCTCGTAATGCTTTTCTTGTTTTTTTTAGCGATTTATTTTTAGCATTAGTGATGCCAGCACTTTGTAATGTTTCAATCGGGGTAGGGGGGGTCTTTAATAAACGGCTCGCTTTCTTTAAAAGTCGTTTTTTCCAATCAAGCGTTAAAAGTTTTTTTTTACATTTTTTTTTCCCTTAGCGGGGGAATTCACCTGTTTTAGACTATCAATAAAACCTTGCGGAAATAAGTGTGTTGCGCTTTTGCAATTATCAGGGGCAGGGGTATAAATAGAGCAGTAGGGTAATTGTGTCACGGGTAACAAACTATCCGCATGCGCTTCACCCATAAAGAGACTTAATAGACTTGCTATGGATTGCTTTACTTTTCTGGTAAAACCATTTTGTTTTTCAATGCTCAATTTTACAGGTAGCGCAAAGGTTAATGTTTCAGATTGTTTGTCGATAAATCGCAAAGTGATTTTTGCTGTTTTATTAGCATCAATATGCTTGTTAAATAAACTAATATTATTAACGGAAATGACATCATCGGTAAGATCTACTTGTTGCACGACCATTGGATAGTCACGCAACAATGAGGGTGAATAGGCTATTGCTTTGCTACCCACAGTTAATTTAGTTGCCTCCTCAGGGGTGATGTGCGCCTCAATAAATTGCTCGCTATCAGGTTGTTGAATGACCGCAATCAACTGCCCTTTTTTAATATATTGGTTTTTTAAATCAACAATTTTAATGATTTTTCCAGCAATAGGGCTATAGATAGTTTCTGTGCCAGCGAGTGACTCAGGCGTGCTTTCTATCGCTTTGAGCCTAGAGTGTGCTTGCTCTAATTTAGCGTTTAACACATTGGTGGATTTATTATTCCTATCACCCATTTGTGCGTTATTTTTATAGCTTTCTTTCGCGGATGCAAGATAAGCAATAGCTGACTTTACCTTAGCGCGAGCAGCGGTGACTTTTTTACGTGCAATCTGGCATTCCGCATTGCGCTTTTTAGGATTGCGTCGATCAATAACGGTTGCATAACGTCGATTACATTTTATATTTCTACTAATGGTGCTGGCTTGCAAAGAAGCGCGGGCGGCATTTACCCTAGTTTGACTAAGCTTGGTTTGATGTTTTGTTTTGTTTTTACTGTCATCTAATAACGCCTGATATAAAGCAACCTGTTGTTTAGCGGCATCGACTCTATAGTGTTTTGGTAAGCGATCATTATTGGATACATCCAGTGTCAATAAAGGTTGCCCCATACTGACAATATCATTTTTATGCACCAGTATTTCTTTAACACTGCCTTGGTTATGAGTCTGAACAGGGATTATGGAGGAATTTACAAAAGCAGTCTCAACTTCTAAACGGAAAAAACTATTGTATAACGTAGCAATAGTAAACAGTAATAACCCTGCACCCACTAATAAGTAAAGGCCGGTGAATACACCACGCTTGATTTTTTGTGATTTATTCTTTTTTTCAGGAATCTCTGCTAGTTTAGTGCTAGCAGGTGTAACAGGCATATCAACACGACGCAGTATATTATCGATATTGACCATATCACCGCTACTTAGCGCTTCAGAAAAATATTTCAATAGCTCCTGATGTTCTTCAGGAATATCCTTAAAGGTAGCAATAAGCTCTTGATTTTTTAAATTATAATGGAGTGCTGTTGCGCTGGCATCAAACTGGATATTAAAATCACGAAATTTAATAATCGGTTTAATGGCAAATGTCTGCCCTAGTTTTACCTCGCCAGAATAATCTTCTATTTTGAAATGTTTCAGCGTCCATTGTGATACAAAGTAGGTAGACTCATTAATTTCCATTTGTAGAGGAAACAGATCACGCTTATGTAGCCTCCTGCGCGGAGCATCCCAATAAAAAACTTCACTGCTAAGTTTATTTGTTGCCATGATTCTCTCTACTAATAACTAATTTTATAATTTTTGAGTTATTAAATACTAAGCGGATTCTTTTGCTTTGCATTGTCAGACAGTGACAAGGAGATGGGTTAAACAGATAACTGGATGTGAGCTGAATACCTATATTAGGTATAAATTGATATTATTGCTAGGATATTGATTTTTATAATCTTGATAAAAATCACTTTAGTTCTGAATATCTCCTTAGGAACGTGCACGGAATAACGTCCCGAAGTTCTAACGCAGAATTTTTATTTCAGATGGGATGAACTGGCTACCAATTTAAGCTGGGACGGTTCATGTTTTTGCTATTCACCCGCCCCCTTCGACAAGCTCAGGAAGCTAGCTCCCTGAGCTTGTCGAAGGGGGCGGTTTATTTGCCATGACGTTACTTGTCCTGCCTTAAGTTGGTAGCCCTTAGGTGCTTACCTAATATTGACTATTACACGGTTACTTCTGTAAGCCAAAGATCATGTTTATTACAAAAGCTGGTGGCATAGAGTTTGCTTTGTCCTTCAGGAAGATCAAAAACTGATTTAGCTTTTTCATCATCAAATGAAAAAGTTTTTGTACCAATAACTTCACCCGCTTCAGTGACTAAAGTATGACGAACAATATAGTGTTTTTTACTCATGCCATGATCGGTTGTAATGGTCACTTTTTTATCTTTGATCTCAACAATTGGCGCATGACTTCCGTCTTTACCTTTCCACTTTCCCTGATTATCTTTTGTATAAATAATACCAGCTAATAAGGCTGATTTATCCTCGGCTTTCTTGGCAGGTTTTTTTGCACTAGCGAGTCCCACATAAGCTGTCGCGCCTGTCATAAGTGCCACTAGACCTGATTTTATGAATTTTCTTCTATTGTTCATTTGTAAGTTCCTTTTTGATTGAATAGCAAGGCTGAGTTTACAATATAATTAAGGGACGCGCTTGATGTAATGCACCTCCGTATATTCACACCTCAATACAAGCTACTTTGCCTAAGCTCTGTCAACAGAGCTTAATATCCATTTCCCATAATCGCATTATTAATCCACTCAGGTTCTATGGTGAAGCCTTCCTGACTTGTCTTGGCAGATGCGGGGCGTGCATGAACGGTAGGGCAGACTCCCGTCTTTCTATAAGCTAGTGCTGTTGCTATTTTATTTTCTTCTGGCGTTCCTAATGGATGCGTAAAGTCATCAAGTGCATAGCAACCTGCTATCTTGACACCTACCGTTTGTGCTTCATTGGCGGGTGAGAATCCATTGGTATAATCACCAAATCCTTTATGGTTTACGCCTTTAAAATTAACGCTCATATAAGTTATGCCACAATTATCGGTTGGATAAAAACCATAGGGTTTGCCGCAGGTGGTAGAGCCAATTTGAATCACTTCAACATCAATTCCTCTGAGACCATTGATGATCAACTCGCTGGCGGAACAGGTTTCTTCGCTAGTGATAATAAAGACGCGCGATAGACCAAGTTGTGGTAAGTTTTTTCCTGAGCGATCTTGGTAAATAAAGGGAAGTGGTTGGATTGGTTCGCTACTAAAAGGGTCAATATCATGGTGTTTATCATTCATTGATGATTTGCTAAATACTTTGTCCTTGGTTGTCGCACGACTACTGATCATGGCGGCGATTCCACTGGCTAAATAGGCAGCACCACCGCCGTTATAGCGAAGATCAAGAATTAGATCATCAACCTTCTCATCTTTAAAATCATTAAATGCATCAATTAGAGGTTGTTCTGCCTTGGTTATATGTTCATTAAAGAGTAAATAACCAATTTTTTCATTGCTTTCATTATCAACAATAATTTCTACATTTTGCACAGGTTGGATGTTTATTTCTGCCGCTGTCATAGTGACCTTTTGGGCATGAATTGCATCGTTATTGATAAACCGAAGCGTATGTGTATCGCCTATTTTTGTCGTTGAAAAATTACCTACAATGGTTTGAAACTCGGTAAAAGTTGCATTCACAAGGTCAATATCATCCACCTCCAGAATTTGTGTGCCGCGTTTTATACCTGCATCGTCGGCAGGTGAGTTTGGCTCGATATAGCGAACGGTAATCTTTCTAGGGGGTTGGTATGAGCTGATATGAAAGGATATTCCATAACCAGATCTTACGCCTGCTTCAGTGCGTTCTATATAGTCTGCTGTATCAACGGCATAATGATATTTATCGATAAGTTCTCCTTGTGCATCAATAGCATTGCTTTTCAATTGTCGGAAATAGTCAACGGGATGTGCATAATTTTCAGGATTAGTATCGGTTACCTCGTTATACCAAAGATATGTATTATTATTCCATGAGCGTAGCCAGAAATTTTCTGCTAGCACGCTACCTTGTTGGTCTTGATAGTCTTTTCCTGTAAAAGGATTGCGTACATTAATACGCGGATTAGCACAACGGTTTTTATAAGAAGCAGCAGGCTCAAATTGATTCGCTACCCATGAATAAGTCGGTGCGGGAGCGGCAGAGACGGTTACTATGCGGTCAACAGAGGCTGTATTTCCACTGCTATCTTTAGCCGTATAATGAAGAGTGTACTCGCCAACGGTATGCAGATTAAGCTCTCCTGAGATAACCACATCAACCCTGCCATCGACCGCATCGGTAGCGGTTACGCCTAGGTCATTATAGCCTGTACCTTCAATAATAGTGACATCGCCACCCTTTAGGGTAATTACTGGGGGAGTGGTATCTTTTTTGGTTGATTCGCTAGAGCCTCCACCACAAGCTGACAGAAGGCTAGTGATAAAAAATAGTGAAGCTATTCCTTTTTTCTTGGTATGAAATAGTGCCATTATAAAATCCGTTATGATTAAGATTATTTTCATTATACGGATAAATACAAATAACGTCAGTTATTACATCAGAAGGATTTTAAAATAAAATATGGCTACCAATTTAAGCTGAAACACTCCATAAATTCAAAGACTTATTAAATTTCGGGCTACCAGTTTAAGGCGGGACGGTTAATGTTTCTGCCTATTCACCCGCACCCTTCGACAAGCTCAGGAAGCGGTGTCCTGAGTCTACCGAAGGGCTAGTTCTCTGAGCTTGTCGAAGGGTGCGGGTTATTTGCCATGACGTTACTTGTCTCGCCTTAAGTTGGTAGCCAAAAAGCAAGTTAGAGATCGGGAAGTTGTTTCGTGCTCGTTCCTAAGTGCCTTTATCTATTAATTATTTTTTTCTTGCGTCGTACCTTGCGTTCTGCTTTTTTCTGCTCTTTTTTAGCGACAATAATGGCGGTTTCTTTTAATTCTTTTTCCATCATTGCGGGTGTTTCAAAGGTTATTCCTCCTAGTATTCCAGCACGGAGTTCAGTTAGTAGAATTTTTGATGCCTTGACCAAGTCTACCCTGCCACCTGAGCGTAGGCAGCCTCTTTTTCTCCCTAGTTCTTCTAAAAATTCCAGCTCTGTTGTTGGTGCATAGTGTAATTGATAGCGCTTTATCAGGCTTTGTGGATATTCCTGTATTAAATATTCAGCTGTAAAAAAACCGATATCATCAATATCTATTGCCGTGTCTTTAATTGCTCCTGTTGCAGCTAAACGATAGCCGCTATTCATATTTTCAATATTGCCCCATAGCATTCCAGGCGTATCAAATAACAGAATATTGTGTTCTTTTAATGCAATGCGCTGTTGCCCTTTTGTGACCGCAGGTTCATTGCCTGTTTTAGCGATTCCTCGCCCTGCTACTATATTGATGATGGTCGATTTTCCGACATTTGGGATTCCCATAATGACAGCATTGAGCGGTTCATCACTTGTTTTTTTACCTTTGACCATTTTGTGACATAACGTGGTGAGTTGCTTAATGCGCTCAGGATGAGACATATTGATAGCGATAGTTTTAATGTCTTTTTGTTGGTCTAAATACTCTTGCCATTGCTGCGTTTTTCCCGCATCCGCTAGATCATCTTTATTTAAGATTTTAATACAGGGTTTATTACCTCTGATTGATGC
>DRMS01000151.1 GCA_011322515.1 Leucothrix mucor | reverse complement strand
CCATTGATGAATTTCCTGCACTCTTTGTTGCTGCTTGTTTTGCGGAAGGGCAAACTATCTTAACAGGTGCAGAAGAGTTGCGGGTTAAGGAAAGTGATCGTATTCAGGTGATGGCTGATGGTTTGCTTGCCTGTGGTGCTGATGTTACGCCAACGCCTGATGGCATCATTATTAATGGGGGGCATCTTAAAGGGGGGGAGGTTGATAGTCATGGCGATCATCGTATTGCAATGGCATTTGCAATGGCAGGCTTATGTGCTGATGGTAGTATTACAATCAATGATTGTGCAAATGTGGATACATCATTCCCTAATTTTATTGAGATTGCCTCAAAAACAGGGCTAAAAGTGATGAGCATATAATAATTTTATACCTCTTATCGGCTAAATTTACAGCTTGTCGAATTTTTCAGATTAATAAATTTTATGCTATAGTCGCTTTATTGGCATGGGCATATAGATTTTTTTAACTTAGGCTCTGTTGACATTTGATGGTTATCTCCCCTTTTTTTCGCTTTTTCCCTCTCTACTGCGTTAAAAAATAACCACGTAGCCCTGCTATGTACTTATTTATGTTTCTTTGCCTTGATAGAAGCAAAGAACCGACTTAAAAGTGAAAATATAACCAAATGTCAACAGAACCTAGGTTAGGGCTAACTCTATTGTCATTTTTTATGAAAATTACCCTCGTAAGGATAGTAAAATGGTAAAACGGATAATCCTGGTTTGCTGTATCGTCACAACGTCTTTTTTTATCTTTAGTGTTTCTTTCGTCACGGCTGCTACTCCTGTAAAGGCAAAGGAGAAAGTTGAAAAAAAGCGCTTATTCCTCCCTTATGACCCAGCAGTAAAACTACGTCACCCCGCCAGAAATTCTAATTTTGACCTCAATTTAGGTTTATCATTACAACGAAATGATATGCCACAAGTGCAACGCTGGTATGACGAAGGCGCCGATGTGAATGCATTGGATAATAGAGGACGAACCTTTCTTTATATGGCGGTACACCTAAACCGTCTTTCTCAGGTTAAATTTTTATTACAGCGCCGCGCGAATGTTAATGTGCGTAACAAAGATGGCAATGTGCCCATTGAAGCTGCGGTATTTCGTAGTAATTTAATGGTTGCTCGTTATTTGCTTGAGCGTGGTGCTTCTGGGAGGGGGAGAATGAGTCAGGAGAATATGACCTATTTGGAATATGCGGTAACGAGGGGGCAGGAACAATTAGCACTGGATTTGCTTGATCATGGTGCCGCTGCTAATGGTCGATATGCGGACGGATCAACAATATTACATCGTGCGGTTGCGCGAGGCATGGGGCGGTTGGTAAAAAAACTTGTCGCTAAGCGTGTAGCGGTTAATGTGAAAGATAGTGCTGGAGTGACACCCTTGCACGAGGCGGCGGCGAAAGGTTACTCTGATATTATGAATACCTTACTCGTTGCTGGTGCAGCCATTAATGCGAAAACTAATAAAAGCTGGACTCCTTTGCACCATGCGGCACGTTTTGGACATATGCGCGCAACACGCTTGTTAATTAGACAGGGAGCAAAGCCTTATGTGCGTAATAGTGAAGGTAAAACACCACGGCATCTGGCGCATCAACTAAAGCATGATGCTATTGATGATATGTTGGGTGGGGTCAGTGAATCTAAACAAAGGCGTAGAGCAAAGGCGTTAGAAAGAAAGCAAAGAAGTGCTAGGAATAAGGGGCAGGTTATTACCCCAAAGAGTAGTGTTAGCTCTACAACTAGTGATCAGTCTGGTTCTACTGGTAACTCAGCTTCATTCTCAAAACCATCTGATGAGCTAACCGATGAAATGATTCGATGTGTTCTTGATGCTAATTGTTAAGACGTTTTTTTGAGCAATAAAAAGCCCGTATTGAACATTCAATACGGGCTTTTTATTGTTTACTCTTTGTATTGGTCAATACCTTCGCTAGTTGTGATTTGCAGAGTGGATAAGCGATAGCGCATCTATCAAAATCAATGGGTTGCGGTGGATACGTTACACTTATCCACCCTACAGTTTAGATTTGGCAAAGGTCTTGTTGGTTAGTTAATAGTGATAGTAAAGCTTGCATTAGCTACACCCCCATTACCGTCACGTACTTGAATATTAATGGTATCAGTGCCGCCCGATGACGCTTCTACAGGTGTGTACTGAATACTTAAACCACTGAATGTCAAGCTACCTGATAAGGCATCCGCTGCTGATAAATAAACTTGATCTGCTTCAGCGTCACTAACAAAGGTGCTAATATCAAGTGATGTTGTTACACCTATATCAACACTAAATGCATTGATCGTTGAGATGACAGGAGCTGTATTTGACTGAGTAGTATTACTTACAAAAACAGTTGCGGTATCGCAGTTATTAGCAGTATCACACGCCTTATAATCAAAAGAATCTGAATTGGTATATCCCGTACCAGGAGTAAATGTAATGCTTCCGCCAGAGACGCTTGTTGTTCCATTGGCAGGTGAAACTAAAACAGTTGCGGTTAATGGGTGACCTTCAATATCTGAGTCATTGGCAGTTACGTCAAGTATTACTGCATCCTTATTGGCATTAACCCGCATATAATCATCGCTTGCTCCTACATGTTGAGTCACAGGTTGCTTAACATCAATGGTTACCTGAGCAGATAGTGTATGACCATTATTATCGGTTGCTTCATACATAAAAGTATCTGTGCCTACATAACCAACTGTTGCTGTATAGATAACAGTATCACCATTCTTAACTGCTATTCCATGTGCTGGAGCTGTTGAAATACCAACAAGCGTCAGAGTATCTCCAACATCGGGGTCAGTATCATCTTCAAGTACCCGAATAGTGACAGGAATACCACCATAAGTTGCCGCATAGTTAGGGCTAAGATTTGGCTTGCCAGGATCTGTTACGGTTATAGTAACGGTTGCTTCAGCAGTATGGCCGTGGTTGTCAGAAATAGAGTACTGAAAGGTATCTGTACCCGCAAAGTTTGTCTCTGGTGTATAGACAATTTTATTCCCTACAATAGTGACACTGCCGTTTGCTGGGGTTGAGTGAGTGCTGATAATAAGGCTATCACCATCGGCATCGCTATCATTAGCGAGTACATCATAGGTTATAGGCGTATCCATTTCAGTGGTAACAGTATCATTTGTTGCGACAGGCGCTATATTGCCATTGGCAGCTTTAATAGTAGCGGTAACCGTTGCAGTAGCATTGTGACCTTTTCCATCAGAAATAGTGTAGGTAAAGGTATCAACACCAGTATAACCACTGCTAGGCGTATAGGTAATTTTATTCTCAATGATCTCCACCGTGCCATTAGAGCCATCTGTTTTAGAAGAAATTGTCAATGTGTCACCATCAGCATCCTGATCATTAGCCAGCACATCATAGTTTATTGCAGTATTAACGTATGTTGTCAATAAATCATCGACTGCTTCTGGCGCTTTGTTAGCAGCAGCTTCCTCAATAGTGATAGTGACTGTTGCAGTAGCAGAATGACCTTTGCCGTCGGTAATGGTATAGGTAAAGCTATCAGTGCCAGTGTAATCCGTTTCAGGTGTGTATTTGATCTTATTATTTACAATGTCAACGGTACCATGTGCAGCATCTGTTTTGGCAGAGATTGATAGTGTATCACCATCATTATCATGATCATTGTCAAGTACATCATACGTCATTGGTGTGTTAACGTAAGTTGTCACTGTGTCATCTACCGCTTCTGGTGCCATGTTACCAGGAGCACCTTCAATGGTTACATTAACTGTCGCGGTATCAGTTCCACCTTTTCCGTCAGAGATAGTGTAAGTAAAGCTGTCACTACCTGTGTAACCAGATTCAGGTATGTATTTTATCTCACCATTTGCAATCTCAACGGTGCCATGAGTGCCATCAGTTTTGTCGGTAATTGTTAATGTATCATCATCAGCATCTGTGTCATTGTTGAGCACATCATAGGTTTTTGCTGTATTGACATACGTTGTCAATGCGTCATCAACTGCTTCTGGAGCCGTATTTTCTTCTGCCTTTGCTTCTTTAATTGTCACCGTAACGGTTGCTGTATCGCTATGATTTTTTCCATCTGAAAGAGTATAAGTAAAGCTATCCGTTCCTGTGTAACCCGCTTCAGGTGTGTATTTAATCTTGCCATTGACAATTTCAACGCTACCATGTGCGCCATCAGTCTTTGCAGAAATTGTTAAATCATCGCCATCTGCATCGCTATCATTATCAAGTACATCATATGTGATGGATGTGCTTTCATAGGTGCTAAAGGAATCATCGACCGCATCGGGTGCGCTATTTGTTTTAGCGCTAACAATAATCGTTACCGTAGCCGTTGCTTCATGCCCTTTACCATCAAAAATGGTATAAGTGAATGTATCAGTACCGCTAAAGCCAGCTTCTGGGGTGTAGGTTATGATATTGCCATTTTGGCTAACCGTACCAAAGGAAGGATCCGATACACTAGCTAATGTCAGTGTATCACCATCCGCATCGCTATCATTAGCAACAATATCCTGACTAACCGCAGTACCCATATAAGTTGTTAATTCATCATTAACCGCAACTGGCACAGCATTATGAGCACCTTCTGGTACAATAATATTCACAACAGCCGTTTGTGTTTTGCCATAGGTATCTTTAACTTCATAAGTAAAGTGATCATTACCAACATAGTCAGCATTGGCGGTATATTTGATCTTTCCACCAACAATCACGGCTGTACCATGTGCAGGTGCGGCAACAATTTGAGTAATCGTTAGTCCAGCACCATCATTGCCTAAGACATCAAGTAGACCATCACGATTAGTTAAAGTGAAATTATCATCATGAGGAACAACAGGAGCCATCGTGCTTGTCTGATAAGTATCAACACTGCGCTTATGGCGAATTGGGTTATGCAAGGCACGTTTTATCCATAGTGGAGCTGTTTTGATTTCTTCTGTTTTCCAGATAAAGCGTGCTGGCGTACCTGCTCTTCCAGGTATTCCTGCTCTGCCTGCTCTGCCTGGTGTGCCAGGAGTTGCCGCGGTTACTAGAACATTCTTATACTCTGTCCGATACATCTTTTTCTTAACCGAGCGTTGAGTAACATATTCTATATCAACACGGCGATTTTTAAACCCAGATGCTGGGCCATTAGGATACTTAGGATGCGCCTTGCCTAAGCCACGTGCAATCAAGTGTGCAGGATTAAATCCTTCACGGATAAGGAATTTCCTAACCGTTCTAGCGCGACGCTCTGACAGTATTTGATCATACTTTGCGCTACCTAATCCGCAGGTATTACCTGTGATACGAATCGCACCTGCATAGCGAGTTCTTCTAATTTCTGCCGCAATTTTTAATAAATTTTCCTTTGCAGATGACGTTAATGTGGCTTTATTTAGCTTGAAAAATGTTTCATTTTCAAGCTTCATGGTTGTTTTAACCAGTTTTATATAAGGTTTACTGATTGCTTTCTTAGAATATCGCGCTGCTTTTCCAGGAGTAGCAGGGATAGCAGGAATAGCGGGAATAGCAGGAATAGCAGCGGTTCCAGGTACTTCTACACGAACACGATTAATCATGCGATCAGACTGGAACGTGCCATTTTTGCCAAACTCATATTGATAACCAATACGCGCATTGCTAGCCGTTGTTTCTCCGTAGCTTTTTCCGCCTGACTTTTTACTAGCAGAAACATCAAAGGTGAGACTATGGGGTGAATCATAGAAATACTGCTGTACGCCTGCTGAAATAGTTGCTTGCGTTGGTTTATCTTCATTATCAGCCTGATCCGTGCCCCACTCATAATCTAAAGCACCACGAATGCGGGTCAATGAATCCTCAAGGAAAGTACCTACTTCACCACCAATACCATAATCATAGGCTTTAGTTGCAATGCCCGCGCCATTTCCTTGCTTGTCAGAAATACCTTTAGAAACATGTCCAGACCAAAATAAATCACGTTGCTCTTGACCATAGCCAGCGGTCACTTTGGCATGGTCATTAGCATCTCTATCATAAGCACCAAAGACCTTATGTACAGTATCGCCTTGATATCTGCCATCACCATCAGCCCATAAATGGTTTAGCTTGACACCGCCCCCTTTTATGCCTTTTTTAGCACCATTTTTATCTTTAATTTGATAACCAAACCAGCCCTCAACACTTGTTGCAGAGGCGTCATCTTCCGCAACAATTTGATTGATATCAACCTGACCTTGCATATTTTTATCAATACTTACACCGATGCGAGTAGAGCCGCCGACATAGCCAACACGACCAGACTCAGCAATATTGCCACGATCAGCATCAGCATTGAGGGAGACAGAAGGTGTTCCTGCAAAAGCTTGCCCTGCGACAAGAACAGTCATGGAGCAGAATAGGGGGGGTAATAAGCGCAATTTGCGCGTATTATTTTTAGAGATTGTCATTGTTAGTCACTCATTATTTTTATTTTGGGTTTAGAGTCTTCCGTGGACGGGGTCGTCCTTCTGCGCCTAATTACACTGTGAATGATATTGACAGGCAAGATAATTTAGCGGTTCAGTGGTTGTTTTTTGATAAGTGGCTGGACGGAAGGTGACTTATTAATACGCCCAAGAAACTAGACCACTTTCTAAGGTCAGGCGACTCCAAGGAAATAAATGCGTAAATAGAATCCCAGAGAGGGTAAGAGTTAGGAAGTTCCTAACGGTGTAACATCAGTTATTCATGTATACAATCATTTATAGTTCTAATTAATCTTTATTAAACAACTGGTTGTTTTCTTTTTGTCAGGCAAGGTAGTGTAGTGCAAACAAATAATAACAACTATAGTTTTTCACATAAATAATTGCACCCTTCGACCCCGCTCAGGGTACAGCTCCCTGAGCGGGGTCGAAGGGTGTGGAAATTTAATAAATGAATGTCTATATTCTAGACTTGACCTTTTAGTTTTTCTTTTTTGCATAAAAAAGCCGAGATAAACTCGGCTTTCAGATAAGTATTTACTAATTTATACAACTATTCAGAATCTAATTTTTCAATTTCTGTATTTTCTACCTCGTCTTCAGTGATTTTTTCTATTTTGTTCTTATTTTCTTTTTTTACAATGACTTCAATTTTAATTTTCTTTTCCACAGTCTTAGTTTTAGTCTTTGAAATAGAAACAACATCTCCTGTTAGGGAGATATTTTCTTTTATTTTGTTGAAAATTTTTTCACCAATACCATGCACTTTTTTTATTTCTGCAAGTGTCTTAAAATGTTTGTTCTCGGTGCGATATTTAATAATACTGCTAGCTTTTTTCACACCAATGCCATTGAGATAATATTGAAAAGTTGCTACATCTGCTTTATTGATATTAACAACTTCGGCAAATGAAGATAAGGAAAGTATAGATAAAATTACCGCTAGAACTAATGATTTTATATTCATAAAAATGCCTATTTATTTTTAATAATTGAGGATTTTTTAGTTTACCTAAAATTAGCTTATTTTGTTTATTTTACCGATAATTGGCAGTACTTATACTACAATAAAATAATTATATTATAGCATGTAGCGGGCTACGTACTTTGTAGGAAATGCCTTATTGAGTGCAAGAATAAGGAAGATCGGAAAATAAATTGTCATTCTCCACTTTTTGGGTATCAGCAAAACATTAGATTTATTGCGTCCTCCTGCTTATAACGATGAGTACTCACGCAAGATTACTCTAACACAGCAGCCCTGTTTTCTGATCAATTTTGGACAATCGTATCGTATCGATTCGGTTCTCTATCATTAAATTCTGCTAATATGTGAAAGAAATAACACTCTATTAATTGATTTACTGCTATGTTTTAGGGTGTAGAATCAATGCGTTCAAAAAATAATAATTTCCAGAGAATTACACCATGATAGATCTATCACGCTATTTTACGACTTTGTCGCTTGCTATTATCTTATTGTTTGTTACCGCATGTAATAAGAGTGAAGATAAGCCGAAAGTCGAAATAAAGGCATCAAGTAGCACAAGTGCAGATATTAAAAAAGAAGCGATGCCTGTGCCTGTTGCGCCTGAACCTGTTGCGAAGACTAAAGAGGATCAAACTAAGTTTAATTGGTTTGAATTGAGCGGCTGGCATACGCTGGGCGCTATTTCACGTAACTCGCCTGTGCGTATTCTGTTTAATCGCGATATCGTGACGGATGAGCAAGTGGGTAAAGATGCAAGTCGAGTAATGAGGGTTTCACCTGCGATTGCTGGCAATCCTGTGTTTAAGAGTAAAACGGAGATTGTTTGGTTGCCGTCTAAATCGCTTACGCCTGATACAGAATATAATGTCAGCATTAAAGCAAATGGCTTGATTGGCGTGCCTGCTTCTGAAAAGGATTATCAGTTCTCATTCCGTGTGGTGCCGATGGAGTATGAGATTAAGACGAATGCGTTGTTTATTCCTCCGCATCGTTCTGAAAATAAAATAAAAACAATGACACTGAGTGGTGAGCTATTGGTTTCAGATCGTGTCTTGCCTGACGATGTGCGCAAGGTTTTAAAAGCTCGTTATCAAGGTAAACCTGTTAAAATTGATTGGCAACATAGTGAGAATGGGCGTCAGCATCGTTTTACTATTAATAATTTAAAGCACGAGTCTTTTGCAACAGATGTGCAGTTAAGTTGGAGTGGAGAGTCATTAGGGATTAAAACCAAGGGCAGTAAAGAGATTACTTTGCCTGGACTAAGTGATTTTAAAATTATCGATCTGCGGGTTTTGTATGCGGCAGGTGATAATCCTTATATTCAGATTAATTTTTCAGATGAGCTTGAGTCATCACAGAATCTGAATGGACTTATTCAATTAGAAAAAAAGAAATATAAAGTTCGTGCGGAAGGTAATGTGATTAAGCTTTATCCTACTGAAAATCTTAGTGGTGGACATAAGGTGATTATCAATAAAGGTTTGAAAGGTGTGGGGGGAGGTGTTTTAGCGGAAACAACCACTAAAATGATGACTTTTGACACGCAAAAACCACAGCTACGCTTTGTTGGATCAGGTTCTATTTTGCCTGATGATGGTGTGTTGGAGATTCCTTTTGAAGCAATTGGCATTGATGGGGTTAAGGTCACTGCGTTTGAAATATACCCTGATAAAATGGGGCAGTTCTTGCAGATTAATGGTCTTAATGGTGATGCAGAAACTAAGCGTGTCGGACGTTTTTTATGGCAAAAAGAGATTCCTTTAAGCTCGGCGGATAGTCATAAATGGAATCGTTACTCCTTTGATGTCACTGAGTTAATGAAAGACCATGATGGTGGCTTAGTGCGTTTGAATCTGGAAATTAAACGTAGGCATTCTACCTATCCTTGTGAAAATAAAGGAAAAGCATCTGAAATGCGTAAAACATTGTTGAAAAATATGGAGGACAATGGTGTAGAGCAAGCTAGTGGCTGGGATGGTATTAGTGATTACGCAGAAGAAGATGATTATGAGTATGATTGGGAGCAGCGCAATAATCCTTGTGCTGATTACTATTATACTTACCATGAAGAAAAAACACGCATTAGTCATAATTTTATTATGAGTAATATCGGCTTGTTGGCTAAGCAGGATGGGAATGAACAGCTACATATTATTAGTACTGATTTGAAGACATCAGCACCATTGGCAGGGGTGCAATTAGAAGTTCTTAATTATCAAGGGCAAGTACTCGCTAAGGGACAAAGTGATTCGCAGGGGTTTGCTTCCTTGCCTGTATTAGCAACGCCCTTTTTGCTGAAAGCGACTAAAGGCACAGACACTAATTATCTAAAATTAAACGCTAAGACAGCGTTATCAGTAAGTCAATTTAATACAGGTGGGGCTAAAGTTAGCAATGGCATTAAGGGTATGGTCTATGCTGAGCGTGGTGTGTGGCGACCTGGTGACACGCTTTATCTGACCTTTGTTCTTGAGGATAAGGATAATAAAGTTCCCGATGCACATCCCGTTACGATGAAATTATTTGACCCTCGTGGGCGTGTTGTTAAAACAAAAACCAGTAGCGATGCAGTGGGTGGCTTTTATACCTTTCAGTTTAAAACCAAGGAAAAAGCTGAAACAGGTCAATGGATGGCGAAAGCTTATCTAGGTGGTAGTACCTTTAGCAAATCATTACTGATAGAAACCATTCGTCCTAATCGCCTCAAGGTAGAGCTTGATTTTGGTACCGATGTTTTACATGGCTATCGTTCATTGCCACCAGGAATATTGACATCACAATGGCTACATGGTGCAACCGCAGAAAATCTTAAGGCGGATATTTCAGTGCGCTTTAAACCGAAGAAAACCAAATTTGATGCGTATAGTGATTTTAATTTTGATGATCCAGTACGTCGTTTAAGTAGTGTTGATGAGCAATTATTAAAAGGTCGTTTAGACTCTACGGGCAAATTGCGCTTTACCAAATTTTTAACCCCTAATGAAAAAGCAGCGGGCAAATTGCGTGCTATTTTTACCAATCGCGTGTTTGAACAAAGCGGTGCCTTTAGTATCAACCGCACCGTGCTGGACTATCATCCGTATAAAGAATATGTGGGAATTAAATTACCCAAGGGTGATGAAGCTCGTGGCATGCTATTAACCGATACCAAACATACCGTCAAAGTAGCAAGTCTGAACGCGGATGGTAAGCCAGTTGCCATGAAACACGTACAAATGACGTTGTATAAAATAGACTGGAAATGGTGGTGGGATAAGTCCTCAGAGTCTCTAGCTGAATACGATGATAGCAAGCACCATAGCAAATTAGCACAAGCTATTATTCACACTAGTGCCGATGGCACAGGTACATGGCAGTTTGAAATTAAATACCCAAAATGGGGACGTTATTTAGTACGCGCCTGTGATTTAGATGGTGGGCACTGTACGGGTAAAACAGTTTATGTGGATTGGCCAGGATGGGCAGGTCGTGCGCAGGAAGAAGGCAGTGGTTCTGCTAGTCGTTTAAATTTCTTTGCTGATAAACCCGCTTATGCGGTGGGGGAAACAGCGACGATTAAATTACCTAAATCAGTCAGTGGCCGTGCGCTATTAAGTGTTGAAACAGGAAGCCGTATTCTCAAGCAGGAGTGGATTGAATTTACAGGTGAACGACGTAAGTTTGAATTACCCATTACGGCTGATATGTCGCCTAATGTTTATGTGCATATCACCCTATTACAACCACATCAGGGCAAAGACAATGATCGTCCCTTACGACTTTACGGCATTATTCCGCTTGAAGTGGCTGATCCTAAAACCTATTTAAAACCAATTATTGAAGCCGCTGAGGAGTGGAAGCCTGAGTCAACGCAAAGCATAAAAGTGAGCGAAGAAAGTGGCAAAGCAATGAGTTATACCCTTGCCGTGGTCGATGAAGGTTTGCTGGGGCTAACCAGCTTTAAAACACCTAATTTGCATCGCCATTTCTATCGTAAAGAAGCCTTAGGGATTAAAACATGGGATTTATACGATCAAGTGATTGGTGCTTATAGTGGTAATCTAAATAAAATGATTGCACTGGGGGGGAGTGATGATGGCAATATCAATAATGATAGTGATAAAAAACGTCGTTTTCCGCCCATTGTTAAAGTACTTGGACCTTTTCATTTAGAGGCAGGCAAAAGCGCACAACATGAAGTCACCTTGCCGCCTTATATGGGGGCAGTGCGCGTGATGTTGGTTGCAGCTAATAAAGGTGCTTATGGTAAAGCAAATCAATCTATTTTTGTACGCCAACCCTTGATTATGCAAGCCACCTTGCCGCGCGTTTTAGGTCCAAATGAAGAGGTTAACGTGCCTGTTGCCTTATTTGTTATGAAAGAGGATATTAAGGACGTTAAGCTGGAAATTATTGCAGATGATTTCTTTACAGTGGAGGGTGCTAAAAGCAAGATAATCCATTTTGATAAAATGGGCGAAAAGCTGGGAATGT
>DRMS01000150.1 GCA_011322515.1 Leucothrix mucor | reverse complement strand
TTTCCGCTTATCTCTGGTGTTTTTTGGGGGAGTGCAGGCGTACTATTTTATACTCCAGAGTCTACGGCACATTTGGTTTATCTGATTATGTTTCAGTTTGGACTAATAGCAGGAGCGGCTGTCACGCTTGCCTACCTGCGCGGGGCATTTGTATTATTTGCATTTACTACGGTAACCCCTCTCTCTCTATTACTTATGCTGGAAAAAGATTGGCATTACTTCTGGATAGCACTCACGCTCTTGTTTAGTATGTTCATTATGTTTGGTTTAAGCCGTAATGTGTATCGTTCTATTAGCAATTCTTTATTAATTCGCTTTGAAAATGAATTTTTAGTAAAAAAATTGCAGTTGCAAGCCTTGGAGCTAAAGGAACAAAAAGAAAAAGCGGTGAAGGCAAATGAAGATAAATCTCGGTTTTTAGCCTCAGCTAGTCATGACTTACGTCAACCCATTCACTCTTTAAGTTTATTAACCGATGCACTGGAGTCTCAAGTATCGACCACAACGGGAAAGTCCATTTTAAAGTTGGTACGTAGTGCAAATTGCTCTCTCTATAGCCTACTGAGCTCTTTACTTGATATTTCCAAGCTGGATGCAGGAGTCGTGACGCCTAAAATAGAGTGTATTGCCTTAGCCCCCTTGTTACACCAATTGGTCGATAACTATCGGGCTATCGCTGAAAACAACGGCTTACAATTACGCTTTAAAGCACGTCACTGTTATGTGGATAGTGACAGCACCTTGCTTTCAAGCGCTATTATGAATCTACTTGACAACGCCATTAAATACACGCCAAAGGGCGGTGTTCTAGTCGCTATGCGCTTATACGAAAAACAAGTCACAGTACAGGTATGGGACACAGGAATAGGCATAGAGAAGAAAAATAAGGAAATAATTTATGAGGAATTTTTACAACTTGATAATCCAGAACGTGATGCTGAAAAAGGCTTGGGCTTAGGTTTATCCATTAGTAAGCGCTTATTGCGACTATTAGGGCATCCCTTATCATTACAGTCAACCATTAATAAAGGTAGCGTCTTCAGTATCACACTGCCTTTATCCGCTACACCTAAACAATCAGAACAATCTCTGCATCATAGCAGTATAAATTTACAATCTGATATAGATAATGGGTGGACAATATTAGTTATTGATGACAATCAAGCGGTTCTTAATGCCACAAAATTAGCCCTTAATGATTGGGGCTACAATGTGGAAACAGCGACTTGCATTGAGGAGGTGCGTGATATTGCAACAAGTGATGACAGTGTGATTGATCTGATTGCAACAGACTATCGCTTACGTGAAAACACCACGGGAATAGAAGCAATTAAAGTATTTGAGCAGTTATCAGGTCGCACGGATATACCCGCATTTTTAATAACAGGGGATACTGATCCAGATAAAATTAAGGAGGCTAGCTCTTTTGGCATACCCTTATTATACAAGCCATTAAAACAGGGCGAGTTAAAAATGATACTACACCACTTCCAAATGCCGTAGCGTAGCAAAATGCTGTTTATAACGGATTCTGTTGGTGCTGTAGGCTACCAACTTAAGGCGGGACAGTTCATGTTTTTGCTATTCTCCCGCGCCCTTCGACAAGCTCAGGAAGCTAGCTCCCTGAGCTTGTCGAAGGGCGCGGGTTGTTTGCTATGATGTTACTTGTCCCGCCTTAAGTCGGTAGCCACTAGGAAAAACTAAAACAACGATTACTTTATTAACGCCTTAACCGCCAATAATAACTCATTATCAGGATGCTTTTTTAGCATATCCGCCAATAATTTTTTTGCCTTATCCTGTTTGGCATTTTTCCATAAGACTTCAATTAAATGACTGGCGTATTCAGGATAAGGAAAATCATCAAAAGCCTGTTGTAATAAGCGTTCAGCCTGTTGCAAATGCCCTAAATGGTACTCCACCCAACCTAAACTATCCCGACAAGCAGAAGCAGACCGTTTAGGATAAATATTGATAGCCTCAGCTAATATCTCTCTTGCTTCTTTTAAGCGTGATGGCTTATCAATTAAGCGAACCCCTAACTCACTTAGCGACGCGGCTAAATTATTACGTGATTGTTGCCAAGCAGCAGAAAAATATTGTTGTGTTCTTACTTCTAAAGCAAGACGAAGATGTTGAACTGACTTAGTTAAAAGATCTAAGCTTTGTTTCCCCTTTATACGAATACCTTGATCCTTTAATGTAACAGCAAGATTATTCTGCATCATTGCCCACTGCTGCGGAAATTGCTTGCGAGTATAGACCTCCAATGCCAAGCGATAAGCCCTTACCGCCTCGGCTAATAGCATTTTCCCCTGTTTGCCTTCTATGCGAGAGCCTTGTTCGTCTAAAGTAGTAGCAAGATTATTCTGCATCATTGCCCATTGTTGCGGAAATTGCTTGCGAGTATAAACCTCCAATGCCAAGCGATAAGCTGTCACTGCTTCGGCTAATAGTATTTTTCCTTGTTTTCCTCTTATGCGAGAGCCTTGTTCTTGTAATGCAATAGCAAGATTATTCTGGGTAGCTGCCCATTGTTGTGGTAATTGCTTGCGAGTATAAACCGCTAATGCCAAGTGATAAGCTGTCACTGCTTTGGCTAATAGTATTTTTCCTTGTTTGCCTCTTATGCGAATGCCTTGTTCTTTTAATGCAATAGCAAGATTATTCTGCGTCCTTGCCCACTGTTGCGGTAATTGTTTACGAGTATAAACCTCCAATGCCAAGTGATATGCCGTCACCGCTTCATCTAATAGCGCCTGTCCTTGCTTGACCTCTGTGCGAATGCCTTGATCTTGTAATGCATTAGCAAGATTATTCTGCGTCATTGCCCAGTCTTGTGGGAATTGCTTACGGGTATAAACTTCTAATATCAAACGATAAGTTGTCACTGCTTCGTCTAATAGCATGTTTCCCCGCTTACCCTCTGTGCGAATGCTTTGATCTTTTAATGCCATAGCAAGATTATTTTGTATCATTGCCCAGTCTTGCGGTGATTGCTTGCGGGTATAAATCTCTAATGCCAAGCGATAAGCCATCACTGCCTCGGCCAATAGCCTTTGCCCCTGTTTGCCTCCTATCCTATTGCCTTGTGCTAGTAATGCAATAGCAAGATTATTCTGCGTTATTGCCCACTGTAGCGGTACTTGTTCGCGAGTTTCAACCTCTAATGCCAAGTGATAAGTCTTCACTGCCTTAGCAAATAGCCTTTGTGCCTGCTTTCCCTCTGTGCGAATACCCTGTGCTTGTGATACCAAAGCAATATTACTTTGTATCGTTGCCCATTGTTGCGGTAGTTGCTTGCGGGTATAAACCGTTAATGCCTGTTGATAGGCTTTATTCGCTAGTGAAAAATGTTGGGTAATCGCTTTACTGCTTGTTTGCACCGCAAATAATTGATGTGCATTGCCTAATAATTTTTGTAATTCTGCCCAGTCTTGAGGATATTGCTGTTTATTCGTGTGTGCTAATGCTTTTTTATAATACTCAATGGCTTGTTGATAGCGGTATGCTTCATAGGCAGATAAGCCCGCCATTTTATACAGTTGACTGCTTTTTTTGGCTTCTTGGTTGGCTTTATCTTCTGCCTGTTGTTGTTTTTTAGCATACTGCTCTGCTAATGTGACAAAGCTTTTTTCTGCCTGTTTAAACTTCTTTTTGGCATAGTCCGCATAGGCTTGCGTTTCCTTTGTATAGTCATTGGGCTGATTACTAACCTCCTCAACAAAGGCATTAATATCATCAATAAATTGCTGTTTGGGAATCCCTTTTTTATCGGCAAGCTGCGCTAATTGTTGTTGCCAACTTTGTGCTTTATTTCGTGATTTTTTGACGGCTTGCATGGCTTGTTGTGCGGCGGCTTGCTGAATAATCAGCGTCATCTCAGCCGCAGATTTACGTTTATAAGAATCAGCGGGGATAAGGATGACGTGAATTAAATCATTTTCCGCTTGTTTGGGTACACGAACCTTGCCCTGATAAGGGTGCAACATTGCCCACGACTGTTTGTCTTGTTTTTTAGCCCCTAATTCTAATAACGTGCCTGATGCCAGTTGCCCTATGCCCAGTTTAAAACGACCTGATGAGGTGGATATATCACGGCTATTAATATTTGCAGGGAGGATAATGCTTATCGGCACATTGGCATCGTGAATTAACTCATTATTTTCGCCATAGTGACTTACCATGCCATAGATAAAACGCTCCTTGGCGATTAATGCGGTATTTATAGTTATAAGGAAAAAGAGAAGAACAAATCCTTGTTTTTTCATAATGTAGTTCTTAAAAAGAAAACACTATATATAAATGACGTAGTCCTAGATTAGAGGGTGAATTTTCTATATATGGTCATATCGTTACCCACAAGTATGACTACTAATTTCATAAGTGCTTGTTTAACTGATTATAGTGGTAAAAAATGGGAAATATTTTTACTTTTCGATAGCCTTGATACAGCAATTTCTACAGGCTTGTGGGTAACGATATGATATATGGTAGCTAATTAGTTACGAACGTCTGAATATATTATTGCTGTTCTAAGATAAAACGATAGTATGAATCACCCAAGCGAATATCACCTATCCATGTTTTATAGTTTGCTTTGGAGGCATAAACTCTCACGTTGCGAGGAACACTCTTTTTTAACGTAAAATCGAATACGCCTAGCGCATTACTTTTAAGCTGAATACCTAAGTCGGGAATTTTTATATCGACTCCTGCTAATAATTCCCCTTTGCTATTTTGTACTGTGCCTTTCGTCTTGAGTTCTTCCACCACAGGGTTTTCTATTGATGCTGTTGATTTGGGACTTGGTGGTGTGAAAAAGAAACTTATTACTGCGATGAAGGTCGCGATAATTGTCGCATAAGCAGCCCAGCGTTGTAGTGATTTGTCTTTATTTTCTTTATTGTCTTGTTTTTGTTTAAATGTGCTAACGGCTGAGAGTGATTGTTTGGGATATAGTTGATATAAAACAGGGATAATTTCAGGCAAAGGGTTTTCTGCTGATTTTAGTTCAAAGCTACGCGCGTTGGCTAAATTGGCTGAATTGTCTTCAATCGCATTTATCCCAAGTTGAAAGGCATCGCTATAGCTACAAGCTGCGCCTATTGCATCATAAAAACCGATGGCAAAATCAATCGCAGTTTGATCCGTAATGGGTGCATTCATGCCGATACTATAAGGCGAATAGGGAGAGCTGAGTTTGGCAAGTGTTTGACTATCACAAGCATTAAAAATAAGGCATTGTAATTGTCTATTGCTATATTTAAACAGGGTGGATAAACGTGTATTGGAGGCTACTTTTAGTTTGCCATTATCATCTTCTAGCAATAAACCTTGTGTTGAGCCATGCCCACTAAAGTGCAAAATATGCGGTTGATAATCGAGTAATTGCCGTCGCAAATCTTGGTAACGTGTTGCACCTGTTTGATGGATTTCAAATAATTGACCGTGTTTAGTACGCTTAATTGCTTCTTCTATCTCACGAAATTCTTTGGGCAGTGCTAAATGATCGCTGTCTACGGGGTTTGCAGCGACCAGTAAAATACGTATTTTATTTGTCATCAATACTTTTTTTAATGATTTGAACCTTAACTCTATTCGCTAAACCTTCGAACATAAAATCCGCTCAAATGCCTTCTCATCCATTTTAACCGCAAAGCCCATCTGAATTTTTAGCTGAAATAAAAATTCTGCGTTAGCAACGTCGGGAAGTTATTCCGTGCACGTTCCTTAGTTGGGCTGAGTAGTTACATTAATAATTCTCTGTTTATAACGGGTTCTGTTGGTGCTTGATAATATATTACCTCTTTGCGTAAATTAAAGCGGGACAGGCTTGCGTAGATACTCTCTTCCAAGTCCAGCAAAATCTACATTTTCTCATAAAAGAAGTTAATCAGGTTTTGCTGTTTATTTTTCCCAAACAAAAGCCTTAAGATTTATATTAAATCTTAATTTTTATGTAGAGGAAT
>DRMS01000149.1 GCA_011322515.1 Leucothrix mucor | reverse complement strand
AATACATCCCGTAAAATTCGCTTTATTTCAAGACCTGAGCCTATTCTTTTCACCTTGGCTGCCTTTTAGTCAGGCTGAGCAGTTACATTCTATGTTGATATTTCTTAACAAGATAATCCACTTTTTCTTCTAGCTTTAGTTTTTTAAATCTATTCTTTATATTGCGAACTCTATTATATTGCTTTCGAGTTACAACCTCTTCCTCATCTTTCTCTATTATTTCGATGTATTGAATTATAGTAGTAATAGACATTACATCAAACAATAAACTTAAAGCCAAAGTATCTTTTTCGCTTACTTTATTTGCATCACAAACAGCCATATCTCGTTCTTCTTTGTGTGCAATAAACATTGATTGTTTTAGCATTTTTTCACAATACTCTTTAGGAGTCACCACGCCCGTTGTTATGATTCTTGTCACACTTTTTTCTGTAACTTCCACTAACCCTTTTATATCTGTCAATAGATCATTAACCGTTTTTTCGCCATATACGGGTACTAATGTGCATCCAAATATAAAGAAAGATGCTATAAGTACAATTAGTTTTAATTTATAATTCATAGTTATTTTCCGATAGTCATTGACAATATTTAATGAACCTAAAGCATCCCTGTGATACCAAAGGGCAAAGGAATTTAAAATTCATTTTGCATAGTACAATTTATTTATCTACCATGAGATCTAGGTACTAATTTATCCCTTGCAAACTCGGATATTGTAGTTGGCTCAATATTACGTGGTTTTATTGCTCGGTATTCATCCAAGGTAGTATCAGGTTTGAGATCAGCTATTGATCCTTTTGGTATGTGCGGATCTAACCCGCCTTCATGAAATCCAGAGTATGGATTATACCATTTCCCCTCAGCATCATAATGATCATTTTCAAGATCTGCCATAGTCGCTGTGTTAGCTTTTGCTTCGAGTATATCCCATTGCTCAGGGGTAAGAGCGGCTGCCTGCTCAGAATCAAAGGGGTCAGACCCCTTTGATTCCTATCATCTACCCCTGTAAAAACAGTCACAAAATGGTGCAAAGATGAACTTGGAGAAACACTATAGAGCAAAAAAATAAAGGCATTTAGTGAGATTGATAAAGGAACAAAAATAGGATCATCTTTTTGTTGTGATGATTTGGGGTTTTAATCATCCTACCTATACTCTAAACGGGTAAGGGCTAGTTTCTATCTAACCCTCCCCAGTCGAGTAGCCCAGCAAAAATATTGCTAGAAACTGTTGGAGTTCGTAACCTCACTCCAACCTACCGCGCTGACCCCTTTGATTGCTCCTGCTAATCATCAAGAAACAGAATCATATATTTTTCTTCTAAAAATAAAGAGAATTAAGACGAAGAATAGCAATAAAGTGATCACCAATATTATGATGTATAAATAGCTAGCTTCATCTTTGCTAGGCTTAGTCAAATCTCCCCTTGAATTGATAAGTGTTTGTAGCTCTTTATGTTCGAATCCAGCATTTTTTATCAACTGCATATCTAAATAACTATTTCCCTCAACTTCAAACATGCCCCATGCAGGAGAATAAAATGAAGAAAAATCTTTTGTTTCCTTATTTAAGGATAATAAATATTTCTTTCCCTTAATGAGAATAGAGCTTTCTTTTTTAGCTATGCTTAGTGAGTTAGGAGGTATCAGCGTTGGTGTTGATTTTTTCTTTATTTTTGGTGTGAATATATATTTTACTATTATTTCATCTTTTTCTTTAAGGGATTTAATTTTATTTTGTGGAAAAATAAAAATCACAGCAATGTGCAAACTATCTTTAGTGACAGAAAGTATCTTGCCTATAATTAAAGTATCTTGATTATGACCATTAGACATGCATGATACAGGAGTACAGGCTTGCACAGTCTGTGTAAATAGAGCTGCAAATAGTAGTGTTATAAAAAAAATATTTGTTATTTTACACATACATATTCTTCTCAAAAAGTCTATTATTTTGAATAATTTCAACTCGAACAAAAAATGACAAGCTCACCCAATAAGTTCTGAGGGGAAATTTTTGATAGCAAGACAAAAAATAGCGCCATAGCGATGCAATCGCACGATTCTTTAACATAGCTATCATGGGTTTAGACCAGAAATATTGGATAAACTTGCCGTTTACTTTACTAAATTGTTACTCCACACCCGTTATATGCCAACCCCAGAACCCAGCTTTGCCATTAAAAAACGCGGTAAGTTGGAGTGATGTAGGTTGCGGGTGACGATAGGAACCCCAACAAAAGCTGGCACAATCATTTAAATTTATCCAAACTAAACTAAACTAAACAAATCAAAGAGGTCAGACTCCTTTGGTGTAAGTATTCAGCTAACCCATTCGCCTATAATCTGAAAATTTATACCGAATATATTTATTTTTGATTAAATATATGGCAAAAAATATTTTTTAGGATATTTTGCTGTATGAAAAACAGCCTATTGATTGTTTTTTCCTCATTTCTTACCGATTATCGGTATAAATATTGGATTAAGCGTGGTAATGGGTTAGCTGAATACTTACCCTTTGGTAACAATACTATTTAGACATCAATATCAATCGAGTCTGACCCCTTTGATTTTTAACCCTCCCCAGTCGAGTAGCCCAGCAAAAATATTGCTAGAAACTGTTGGAGTTCGTAACCTCACTCCAACCTACCGCGCTATTGGGGACTCTCCCCGTAAAAATAATAACGAAAATGCGCTAAAGCTTAATCAACAATTAGAAAAATTAATTAAGCAGAATCCAGCGCAGTATATGTGGCTAATGCGCTTGTATCACACGCGACCTAATGGTGAGAATGCGGTTTATTAAGCAAACAACACCAAAAACCAAACCACACCCGCATTGACCATTGCCAAAAACACTGCAGCCGATGCCATATCTTTTGCTCTGCCTGATAGCTCATGTATCTCACCACCGAAGCGGTCAATGGTTGCTTCAATGGCGGAGTTGAGTATTTCTACAATCAATAATAATAAAATACTACCGATTAATAAGGCTTTTTCGATACCTGTATTGCCCAGCCACAATGCAAGAGGGAAAGTAATAATAAGTAGCCATACTTCTTGGCGAAAGGCTTCTTCGTGTTTATAGGTTGCTTTTAAACCCTGCATAGAGAAGCCAAATGCTTTTATAATTCGAGTGAGTCCTGTATTGCCACTGCCTGCCATGTTTTTTCCTTAGTCTAAAATAAGTACCCGCGCAAAATTAATCTAACAATTTAGCCCCTGTTTTCTGATCTTCTTCGTTATTGCTTTGGTCACATAGCCCACTATGCTCCCATCGCAATGCCTTGAATATCAAAAAACAGGAAACTAAATTTTGTTTGGGTACTTAATATAACCATTCAGGTACTTCCTGTAATTTTTCAACATATAAAGACAAATTTCAGAGAAGTCGGTGAACGGTTACAAAATAGTTGTTGATTCAGAGATAAATATAGCACATCGAAAAATAATAAATCTGGTTTTAGCTTTCTTGAAATCATGAAGAAAAAAAATGAAAAATACTAATACTTACTAATTATCTGGATGCTGACTTTAATATCCCCGCTAAGATAGATATACTCTTGATTTTTCTATCTAGCTGATAATATGCACAATAAGAATAATCCCCCTTTAAGCTTGCTACTCCTATTTCTCTGCCTCTCTATCAGTAGCACATCAGCATGGGCAAAGGGTCTCTCTGCTAACACTTCAGTAACGAGCACCACAACTGAGCCTCTCCCCCCTGTATTAGCACAAACGCATTTTGCCGATAATCTTGCGGGTACAACAACACCTGAAACACTGCCTGATAGTATTTTATTACTATTAAAAAAATACAAAATACCGACAGAAAACCTTAGTGTTTATGTGCGTGATTTAAACGCGAAACAGCCTTTATTAGCGCATAATATTGATGTGATCCGCTCTCCCGCATCGACCATGAAATTACTGACAACATATGCTGCCTTGAAGATTTTATCACCTAATTATTCATGGCGGACGGAGGCTTGGGTGCGTGGTGAAATAGTGGATGGGACTTTAGCGGGTGATTTGATTATCAAGGGTTATGGTGATCCATTTTTATCCTATGAAAACTACAGTCAATTTGTGCGTGGGTTGCGTGAAAAGGGACTTAAACATATTCAGGGTGATGTGATTATTGATAATAGTTATTTTGATATTGGTGATTTTAACCCTGCTGCGTTTGACAATAAGCCTTTCCGTACTTATAACGCCGCACCATCGGCATTAATGTTTAACTTTCAATCGACGCGATTTTTATTTACACCTGATGAAGAGAATAAAAAGATAGTGGTAACGCCTTATCCTGCTATTCCCTCTTTTAAGTTTACTAATGAGATTAACTATACCGATAAGCGTTGCCGCCGCTCTCACTATCGACCCAAGTTTAGTGTTGATAAAGAACAAAACCTAACCATTAAAGGCTGGTATTCAAAAAAATGTGGGCAAAAATTTATTCTGCGCGCGCTATCAACACCCGAAGAACATGCATTTAATGGCTTTCGAGATTTTTGGATGGAGCAAGGTGGCACCCTAAATGGCACCCTGCGGATTGCTCAAAAGCAGTCAGGGGATACACGATTTCACCTTAGCTCATCGGCAACACTGGGTGAGCAAATTCGCCTGATTAATAAATGGAGCAATAACGTCATGACGCGTCAGGTATTACTGACATTAGGTGCTAAACGCTATGGTGTGCCTGCAACATTACAAAAAGGGCGTGATGCGGTGATAGAGACGCTTCAAGAGAGTCATATTCAAACCAATGGCATTGTGATTGATAATGGCTCTGGATTATCACGCACCGCTCGAATTACTGCGCGGCAAATGGCACAACTCTTAGAGACTGCTTATCGAGAGCCTTATATGCCAGAGTTTATGGCATCACTTGCTCTATCAGGTCTGGATGGAACGATGGTACGCCGCTTCCGCAAAGGGGATTTACGTGGGCGCAGTCATATGAAGACGGGTACATTGAATAATGTCACCGCAATCGCAGGGTATATGCTGAATCGGCAAGGTAAACGATTGGTTATTGTGATTCAACATAATGGAAAAAAAACCAATAGAGGGCGGGGTAAAAAAATTCAAAATGCACTATTGCGCTGGAGTTTTGAGCAGTGAGGAAATTAACGCCTTCTCTAATGGTTCAAGGCACAACATCCGATGCAGGCAAAACAGCAATTGCCACAGGTTTATGCCGTCTATTACAGCGTCGTGGCGTAAAAGTTGCGCCCTTTAAGCCGCAGAATATGGCATTAAATAGCGCAGTCACCATTGATGGTGGTGAAATTGGGCGCGCACAAGCGGTACAGGCGCAAGCGTGTGGGCTTGAAGCGCATACGGATATGAACCCTGTACTGCTAAAGCCTAATTCAGAAACGGGTTCGCAACTTATTATTCACGGCAAAGTGAGCGGGCAGATGGGGGCGCGTGATTATCATGCCTACAAGCCAAGGGTCATGCCTTATGTATTGGCATCATGGCGGCGCTTGCAGCAACACTATGATTATCTGATTGTAGAAGGTGCAGGTAGCCCTGCGGAAATTAATTTACGTGAACATGATATTGCTAATATGGGCTTTGCAGAAGCGGTTGATTGTCCTGTTATTTTAGTCGCTGATATTGAGCGCGGCGGTGTGTTTGCGCAGTTAGCGGGGACATTGGCTTTATTATCAGAATCAGAACAGGCACGCATTAAAGGCTTGGTTATTAATCGCTTTCGTGGTGATCCCAGCTTGCTAACATCAGGCATTGACTGGCTGGAAGCGCATACAGAGAAACCTGTGCTGGGCGTATTACCGTATCTTAAAACGCTTTATCTTGAAGCGGAAGATAGTTTAAATTTGCAAAGTAATGTGCCTAATAATGCCTTATTTAATATCGTTGTAGCACGCCTACCACATCTCAGTAATCACACGGATTTTGATCCTTTGCGTTTGCATCCGCAGGTGAATTTACAGTTTATTGATATAACCCAACCGCTACCAAATTGTGATTTGATTATCCTACCAGGAAGCAAGAATACTCGCGATGATTTGCAGGCATTACAGCAACATAACTGGTATAAAAAATTGCAAAAACATCTACGTTATGGCGGTAAATTAATGGGTATTTGTGGTGGTTTTCAAATGTTGGGAAAACAGATTCATGATCCTGATGGCACAGAAGGTATGGCAGGAAGTAGTGATGCGTTTGCCTTAATGGATTTTACAACCAGCTTACAGCGACAAAAACAACTAAAACGGCAATCAGGCAGATTAAATTTTGCAGAAAAAGCACAGGTGTCTGGTTATGAAATTCATACAGGGATTAGCACAGGCAAGGCGCTGGATCATCCAGTAATTTTATTTGATCAGCATGGCGATGGTGCGCTCTCCAAAGACAATCAGATAATGGGAAGCTATTTGCATGGTTTATTTGATCAAACATCAGCCTGTAATGCCTTGTTAAAATGGGCAGGGCTAGAGCAAGTTGAAACGCCTAATTATTTTGCACTGCGTGAACAAGGGATAGACTTGTTGGCAGATACACTGGAGCACTATCTAGACTTGGATTTTCTATTGGAAAAAATAAAATATTCTTAATTTTTCATATGGTTAAAGTAGGCATGGTATCATTCATATGAACCATATATTAAATTCAGAGTCATTAAATTAAATTTAAAAAATCAAACAACCGTTTTGGGGAAATTCATTGCTATGAGAAATATTTTTCTAGCGCTTATTCTATTTATCATCACCATCAAATCAGGCTTTGCATCATCTAACTGGCTTAGCGTTAAAGCAAAACAGGGCGACCACATTGCCTCAATGCTATCACGCTATCATTTACAAGGTTCTAGATGTAATCAAAACCAGTTTTACCAGCTTAATCGTCTCAATGCCTCTTCACGTTTGTACCCTGGTAGAACCTATAAATTACCCATATTACGCTATCATTATAATGGTCACAGTATTCGCTCAACCCTAAGCGCCATAAATAATACGATTGATTGGAAAAAGGCACTTCAGATTAAGAATTTTAATAAAAGATTACATCAAAGTGGTTTGCGTCGTGCCTCTTTTATTAATAATCGCGATTTATGGGTTTCCTATCAGGATATTGGTTGCGCAAATAATTATTACAATCAGACCCAACGCCATGTAGCTCCAAGAAAAAAACAAATAAGCCGCGCACAAAAAAGAAATTATTTTCCAATTTTTGGTAAAAAATACGCCCATGTAGCAACCGTTTCAAATAAACTACGTGGCAAAGTATTTTATCTCGTCGGGGGACACGGTGGTCCTGACCCTGGTGCAATGGCTAAACGCGCAGGACATACTCTATGCGAAGATGAATATGGATATGATGTCATCCTAAGACTGGCGCGTAGGCTGATTTCCTATGGCGCTATGGTGCATATTATTACCCGTGATCCAAATGATGGTATCCGCGATCAACACTATTTGAAGTGCGATACCGATGAGGTGTATCTGGGGAATAAGACGATTGTTCGTTCACAGCGCTCTCGTTTGAGAGATAGAGCTTTTATTATTAATAAGCTATTTTACACCTATAAGAAAAAGGGTTTTAAAAGCAAGGATCAGATAACACTAATGGTACATATTGATTCTCGCAATAGTAAAAAACGTATTGATGTGTTTTTTTACCATTCACCAAAATCTGGGCGTAGTAAGAAAGTTGCCAAACGCTTATATCGTATGTTTAAGTCTAAATATAATTATTTTCAGGCGGCAAAATTGTATACAGGACGGGTGATATCAAGAAAGCTATTTATGTTAATGCATTTAAAGTCTTTGGCTGTTTATTTTGAACTGGCAAATATTCGTAATACCAATGATCAGAAAAGAATTATCTTGCCACAGAACAGGGAGTTACTGGCTAAATGGATTGCAGATGGGCTGATACGGCATTATCGGAGATAGATGCATTACCTTTCCCATGTAATTCAGGAGAAAGGAGCTATAGTTTTTCAGATAAATAATTTCCAAATCCAAGGAGTTCAAGCTTCAGCTTGAACTCCTGCGGAAATTTAATATATGAATATCTATAGGAGAATAAAAAATGAGTTATGAAATAAATAACAGAAATAAAGTATTGCGTGCTAAAGAGCGAGGTAGCTACGATAAAGACACCATTTATAAGATTTTAGATGCAGGGAAAATATGCCATGTAGGCATTACGATGGATGAACAACCTTTTGTGATTCCTATGTCTTATGCGCGAGTTAGCAATAGTATTATTCTACATGGTGCATTAAATAGCCGACTTTGTTCAGCCTTACTAGAGGGGATTCCCGCTTGCGTAACCGTAACGCATCTTGATGGTTTAGTCTTGGCGAGATCTACTTTTCATCATTCGATGAATTATCGCTCTGTAGTTGCTTTTGGTACGGCACGAGAAATAAAGGATCAGCAAAAAAAGCTGGAAGCTGCTGAGGCTTTGGTTGAATTTTTAACGCCAGGTCGGACAACAGATTGTCGCGCACCAAATGAAAAAGAACTGAATGCCACGAGTATAATTGAGTTTACGATTGAACAAGCTTCGGCAAAAGTGAGAACAGGCGGACCGATAGATTTGAAAAAGGATTTGGATCTTGATGTATGGGCTGGTGTTGTTCCCATTGAAGAAACGTTGGGTGAATGGATTGCTTCTGATGATTTAAAAGAGGGAATTAATTATCCTGATTATAAAAAATCATACTAATTTGTTATTTAAATAAAAAAGCCTCTTTTTAAAAGAGGCTTAAATTTCAATAAGAATTTTATTTATATTTTATTTAACAGAATCATAATTCAAATCGAGAACGTTAGAATCAGTAGCATGGTCATTCATAGAAGGGTTTGAAAAAGAAATTTTACTGAAAACAGCATCCCTTTCCATTATATCTTGAGAATTATTTTGAAAACCAAGTGTAAATGTATCAACCTCTTCATTCGCCATTGCTGAACTGCTGAGAATTAAACCAAAAGTTACTACTGCTAATAATTTAGTTATTTTATTTTTCATTATATTCACCTTTATATTTTAATGATGCTACGTTTAATAAATCAACTTAGATGCAATAATAGTTGTTTT
>DRMS01000148.1 GCA_011322515.1 Leucothrix mucor | reverse complement strand
TATCATCAATACCCCCATATAAATTTAATTCTAAATGTCTCATCAAATGTTGCCAATTTGACAAAAGGTGAAGCAGATATTGCGATTCGTTTATTTAGACCTAAAGATGCAAACCTTGTTGTTAAAAATTTGGGGCATCTGTTGTTGGGCTTATATTCATCCTCAGATTACATCAAAAGATATGGTTTGCCAGCGAATGAAAGTGAATTAAAACATCATCGCATCATTAGTTATGGTGATCAGCTTTCTACTTTACCTGAAAACCAATGGTTAATAGAACATTCAGAACCATCCTCATTTGTTTTACGTAGTGACAATACGACAACACGTCTTAGGGCAACTATTTTTGGGGTTGGCATCTCTATACAGCCACATATATTTTGCCCAATAAACCCTGAATTAGTACCAATATTTGAACAGGTAGAATTACCTTCACATAAGGTATGGATGGTATATCACAACGATCTTCGACATTTAGGTCGAATACGTGCTGTTGTGGAATTTTTAACTACCGCTTTTCAGTTACAATAAGAATGACTATATAGATGTACAGATATTAAATTCTATTCAAATTATCAATTAACACTGTTCTAAATCATATCGTTACCCACAAGCCTGTAGAAGTTGCTGTATAAGGCTATCGAGAAGTAAAAATATTTCCCATTTTTCGCCACTGCGCTTGGCATTTCGTGATCTAATTAAGCAGGTCATTTATGAGGTGGTTGTAAATCATCCAATATAATTTTAGCTTATATTTTTGGGGAACTAATCAAATAAGCTATACTCCGCCCATGCTAAAACAACCCAAAAAGCTCAACGCTTATCCCAAATTCTGGCCGCATAAAAAAGGTGTCGTTCCCGCCCCTCTTTTACCTATGTCACGCACTGAAATGAATGACTTAGAATGGGATTGTTGCGATATTATTATCATTACAGGCGATGCTTATGTGGATCATCCCAGTTTTGGGATGGCAATTATTGGGCGCTTATTAGAGTCACAAGGGTTTCGTGTGGGTATTATTTCCCAACCTGATTGGAAATCTGCGGATGCCTTTCGCCAGCTTGGTCAACCTACGTTATTCTTTGCGGTTGCTTCTGGTAATATGGATTCAATGGTGAATCATTATACCGCCGAGAAAAAACCACGTTCCGATGATGCCTATACCGCAGGTGCAGTTGCGGGAAAACGTCCTGATCGTGCCACCACGGTTTATACCCAACGAGCGAAAGAAGCCTATAAAGGCATTCCTGTGATTATTGGGGGGATTGAAGCGAGTTTACGCCGTATTGCTCAATATGATCACTGGTCGCAAACCATACGCCGTTCTATTTTGCCTGATTCCAAGGCAGATTTACTTATTTTTGGCAATGCCGAACGTGCGGTTGTTGAGGTCGCGCATCGACTGGCAGCAGGCGAAGATATTAAACAAATAACCGATATTCGTGGCACTGCCTTTATGCGTCAGGGGATTCCTGAGGGCTGGACAGTATTAGATTCTAGTGAAATTGATGCTGAGAAAAGTCTTCAGCATCCACAGGCTGATCCTTATATCGACACCTCTAAAGACAATAATCAACACTGTAAAAGTGAACAAACAACGAATAAAATCAATCCCAATCAAGGCGCTGCGCAGGTTATTTATTTTAATCAACGTAGCAAAGGTTTAAAGCGCGATACCACGGTAATTCGTTTACCTTCTTTTGAACAAGTGGTAAAGGATCGCTATTTATACGCACATACCTCTCGCGTATTTCATTTAGAAACCAATCCTGGCAATGCGCGAGCTTTAATACAGCGACATGGTGAGCGTGATGTTTGGCTCAATCCGCCCCCTATTCCCTTATCGATGGAAGAATTTGATAGTGTGTTTGAGTTGCCTTACACACGCAAACCGCACCCTGCTTATGGTGATTTAAGAATCCCTGCGTTTGATATGATTCGCTACTCGATTAATATTATGCGTGGTTGTTTTGGGGGATGTACTTTTTGCTCTATCACCGAGCATGAAGGGCGAATTATTCAGAGTCGCTCTGAAGATTCGGTTATCCGTGAAATTGAAACTATTCGAGACAATGATCCTGAGTTTAAAGGCAATATTTCTGATTTGGGCGGGCCAACCGCCAATATGTATCGGCTACAATGCAAAGATCCTAAAATAGAAGCCTCTTGCCGTCGCCTTACCTGTGTCTATCCTGAGATTTGTCCCAATTTAGGTACGGATCATCAACCATTAACTAAACTGTATCGACGCGCACGTAAACTTAAAGGTATTAAACGCATTTTTATCGCCTCTGGTTTACGCTATGACTTAGCAGTGCGTGACCCTGACTATATAAAAGAGTTAGTCACTCATCATGTCGGTGGACGCTTAAAAATCGCACCTGAACATACTGAGGAGGATACGTTATCAAAAATGATGAAACCTGGTATTGGTACTTACCATCGCTTTAAAAAATTGTTTGAACGCTATTCCAAACAGGCAGGAAAAGAGCAATATCTAATCCCCTATTTTATCTCCTCACACCCAGGCAGTAGTGATAAGGATATGCTCAATCTAGCGCTATGGCTAAAACGCAATAATTTTAAACCCGATCAAGTACAAGCCTTTATTCCAACCCCAATGGCAATCGCCTCTGCGATGTATCACACTGAATTAAACCCCCTCAAAAAAATAACCCGTGATGCGGAAACGGTTAAAACCCCCCGTAGTGGTAAACAGCGTAAATTACATAAAGCTTTTTTACGCTATCACGATCCTAAAAACTGGGGTGTGTTAAGACAAGCATTAAAACAAATGGGACGTGGAGATTTGATAGGCAATGGTGAAGAACATTTAGTGCCTTATACGGGAGGTAGTCAGTCAAGCAAGTCTACAAAATCTCGGTACAACGATAAAGATTTTCATCATCGTATTATAGTGAAAAAACAACGGGGTAAAGCGACTAGGACTAAAAAGTCATATAGTAAAAAGAGAAAAAACAAATGGCATTCCTAACTATCGCTCTTCTACTTCCCTAAAATATCATTAAGGAGGCTCGATAAAAACGGGCTACCAACTTAAGGTGGGACAAGTAAAGTCATAGCAAACAACCCGCACCCTTCGACAAGCTCAGGGAACTAGCCCTTAGGTAGACTCAGGACACCGCTTCCTGAGCTTGTCGAAGGGGGCGGGTGAATAGCAGAAACATTAACTGTCCCACCTTAAACTGGTAGCCTCGATAAAAACGTATTTTCTCTAAATTTCAGCAGTTTTCCAAAAAAAACTGAAGCACCGAGTGTAAAGCAAAAGCGTAGTGGTAATGTGCATGCGTTATTAAGCCTCCAACATCTCTTCCGCTAAATTAAGCGTACTATCCGTAATTTCAACCCCGCCCATCATGCGCGCAATTTCTTCTACCCGTTGTTGATGGTCAAGTTTAAGCATCGCGGTAGAGGTGCTTGATTTTCCTTTTACTTTGCTGACTTTATAATGATGATGTGCTTGTGAGGCAACTTGTGGTAGGTGGGTTACGCACAGTACTTGTAATTTATTACCAATGCGTTGTAATTGTTGCCCAACAACTTCTGCGGTGCCGCCGCCGATACCTGAGTCTACTTCATCAAATATAAGTGCGGGCAAGGTGACTTGCTGTGCGGCGATCATTTGTATGGCTAATGATATGCGCGATAACTCACCGCCTGAGGCAACTTTTATCAGTGGTTTTAGGGGTTGACCAGGATTAGCGCTGACTTCAAACTCAATTTGATCTAAACCGTATGCGCTTACTTTATTTTCTTTATTAAATATGACGGCGACATTAAAAAGCCCACCTTGCATACCCAGTTCTTGCATTGCAGATGTTACGCCTTTAGCTAGCTTTTTAGCCGCTATTTGGCGCTTTTTACTAAGCTTTTCAGCTTGCTGCGTATAGTCTGTTTTAAGTTGTTTGCGCTTGGCATCTAAAGCATCTAGATCATAGTCATCAGTATCCAATGCTTTTAACTCTGCATTGAGAAGATTCCATTTTTCATAGAGATTTTCGGGGGTGGTTTGGTGTTTTCTGGATAGGTTATGGATTTCTGACAGTCTATTTTCTACCCAGTTTAGGCGTTCAGGGTCTAGTGCAATGGCATCTTGATGCTGGCGCAATAAATCACTTGCTTCCTGTATTTGTATTTGTGCGCTTAACAGTAACTCATGCGGTTCGTTAAAATGCTCATCTAATGATTTTTGCTGTTCTATATCGGCATTAATGGCGCTTAATTGTGAATAGAGGGATTGCTCATCAGCATCGTAAAGCTGTTGAATGCTTTGTTTACAGACCTCCAATAATTGCTCAGAGTTGGATAATCGGTCGTACTCTTTATCCAACGCTTGATACTCATTTTCAGCCAATTCTAAGGTATCTAGCTCTTGCGTTTGAAAGCGTAACAGGTCTAGTTTTGCCTGATAATCACTATGTTGACTGGTTAAATATTCAAATTGTTCATTGACTTGTTTCCACTGCTGATAGCTTTTAGTCAATTTATTAAGCAAGGTATCGTTATTGGCAAAATCATCCAGTAATTGACGTTGTTTTTCTTTTTTCATTAAGGATTGATGCTCATGTTGACCATGAATTTCAACCAATTGCTCACCTAATTGACGCAATAGCCCAAGATTGGATGGTGAGCCATTAATCCAAGCGCGTGACTTTCCTGTGGCTGAGATAACACGCCTGAGAATACAGGTATCATCCCTATCTAACGCCTGATCTTCAAGCCATTTTTGCGCTATTGGCGTGCTATTAATATCAACGGATAAGGTAATTTCTGCATTTTTAGCCCCATGACGCACCACGCCACTGTCGGCACGATCACCTAATACAAGCCCAATGGCATCAACCAAAATAGACTTTCCTGCACCAGTCTCACCTGTTAAAGCAGACATTCCTGTTTGCAGTTCAAGATCTAAAGTTTCAATAATGGCAAAATCGCGAATATAGATATGAGTTAGCATAGGTAATTAGTTATTAATAATAAAAATGGTCTCACAAAGGCAGACAACAGATGAAGAAGATATAAGAAGATTCCTTTGTACGCCTAAATAATTTCATAGAAGTGAGCCTTTAGACACTGCTCTTGTGGAAAACATAATAACGACTATTCATTCAGCAGTGCAATAAAAGATGCGGCAACTAAATCCACATCTAAGGATTCTTTACCCCCAAAGCTTTTAATAGAGTTTGTTGCGGTTAATACGCCTGTTAACTCTGGCTGGGTCACAGGGTAAAGTGCGATACCTTTTTTATTAAAAGCTGCGGCAATATGCATTAGCCCTGTGTCCATACCAATAATAGCAGCGGCGCTTTGAATTAATGCGGCTAACTCACTCAATGAGCATTTAGGTAAGCATTCTGCATTGTCATGCGTTGAGGCTAATTGTTTAGCACGCTGATATTCACGCTCATTTCCCCACGGCAGTAAAATACGATAGCCTTGTTGCGCTATCTGTGGAATAAACTGATCCCAAAGATCAAGACTCCATTCCTTGTCTTTCCTGCTAGTTGCGTGAAAACCGATAATGGTTTTATCAGAAATATTCAGATTTTTTGGTGCTGTATAGCAATCACTTGCCGCAATACCATAATCTAGTGGCAGATTATCGATTGAATAGGAGAGTGCTTGCGCTAGTATTTGACGATTACGGTTAATAGCATGTAAATCTCTGCTCACAGTGGCTTTTTGTTGATAAAAATAACTGGCGAGTGATTCGGTAATGCTGTTTTTATCATAACCCCAAACTTCTCCATCAGCCCAACGTGTGAGTAAGGCACTTTTTAATAAGCCTTGTGAGTCAATGACTTTATGGTAGGACTGTTGACGTAATTGTTGCTTAAATGCGCTAATATCCCGCCATGTTTGTGCGGAAGTAAGCTGCTTTCGCCAACGTCTAATAGCGACAGGAATGACCTGATTGATATTGGGATGCCAATTTGCCACATCGGCAAAACCTTCTTCAACCACCCAGTCAAATTTTATATCAGGGGTATAATGTGCTGCATCGGTAATGGCAGGCAACATATGGACAATATCGCCGAGAGAACTTGTTTTTATTATTAAATATTGGGACAAACTATGATTGCCTATGGTTAAAAAAAAATGGCTACCAATTTAAGATGGGACAAATCTTGTGTAGGTCGGGTTAGCTTATCAAGCGTAGCGAGATAACGTAACCCGACACAACACCTAGTAATTGTCGGGTTACGTTTTTTTGCAAGCAAAAAAATCTAACCCGACCTACAATTC
>DRMS01000147.1 GCA_011322515.1 Leucothrix mucor | reverse complement strand
TACCAATAATGTATATTGATTCCCATTTTATGCTTTAAATAAGGGATCACAAGCAACCATGAAACAAATACAATGACAAATAAAAAATAACGAAAAATATTGGTGATATTAATGTCATCTTTTGTTTTCGAGTAACAAACCACCATAGAAGAACGGAAGCCAACCAGTAACAAAAGCGTCAATGAGAAAACATCAATGGCGGTAAAAAATAGACCTAATTCTTCTTTTTCAATCAATTTAGCCGCCATTGATTTAAAGATAAAATTCAGCACAAGACCCATGCTGGTAAAAAGTAGACTTTTTGCAATAATTATTTTCATTTTTAAAGTGCTCAAAGGTTTAAGGTGAAAGCGATATTTCAAAGTGTACTAGTACAAACAGCAAGTTGCTCTCAACTAGTGTTTGCAATCAAGAAAATGAAAAAAGACAATAACACGCAATTTATGCTAAATTGCGTCTTTCCAAAAAGCATTAACAGAAAATAATTATTATGTCCTTAAGTACCGAAGAAGTTAAAAAAATATCACTCTTAGCACGCCTTGCGATTAGTGATGAAGAAGCGCAACACTATTCAGATAGCCTTTCTGAAATTTTTGATCTTGTAGAGCAAATGAATGCGGTCGATACCACGGGTATTGAGCCAATGGCGCATCCGCAAGATATATCCCAACGCTTACGTGAGGATGTGGTGACTGCGATTGATGAGCGTGAAAAATTTCAGTCAATTGCGCCCGCTACAGAAGATAATTTATATTTAGTGCCGAAAGTTATTGAGTAATTTAAATTTTTAACTAGATATATCTGCCAATACCTTCGCCAAATCTAAGCAGTAGGGTGGATAAGTGTAACGCACCCAGCGCAACACGTTGATTTTTATGGATGCGCTATCGCTTACCCACCCTACAATATCATTTACAATCTCGTTCCCATGTTCCAGCGCGGGAATGCAGTATGTGACGCTCCAGCGTTGCGAAAAGAATAAAAAACGAGTAACACTATGCATAATAAATCGCTAACGGAATTAGCTACTGATTTAAAATCAGGCGCTTATTCCAGTGTTGAATTAACACAATTTTTTCTTGATCGAATCCATCAATATGATCCCAACCTCAACGCTTTTATTACCGTTATGGATGAGCAAGCGTTAACAATGGCTAAAGCGGCAGATGAGCAAATCGCAGCAGGTTCGGCGGGTGTATTAACAGGCATTCCCCTTGCGCATAAGGATATTTTTTGTACCGATGGTGTGCGCACCTCGGCAGGCTCTAAAATGCTGGATAATTTTATTGCTCCTTATAATGCCACCGTGGTTGAAAAACTGAATAGCGCGGGTATGCCTCTTTTGGGTAAAACCAATATGGATGAATTTGCGATGGGCTCATCCAATGAAAATTCATTTTATGGCACGGTAAAAAATCCGTGGGATCTTGAGCGCGTTCCTGGTGGATCATCAGGCGGTAGTGCAGCAACGGTTGCGGCTCGTTTAGCGCCTGTAGCAACAGGCACTGATACAGGTGGATCTATTCGCCAACCCGCTGCCTTAACAGGCATTACAGGAATTAAACCAACCTATGGACGTGTTTCACGCTTTGGCATGATTGCTTATGCATCCAGCCTAGATCAAGGCGGTATTTTTGGTACATCAGCAGAAGATTGCGCTTTAGTATTGCAAGCCATGTCGGGCTTTGATGATAAAGATTCAACCAGTTCTGAACAGCCTGTTGATGATTTAAGTGTTGGCTTGAATGATTCATTGCAAGGTTTAAAAATTGGCTTACCCAAGGAATATTTTGAAGAAGGGCTTGATTCAGGTGTTGCCAAGGTAATTGATGAAGCCATTGCAGACTATAAAAAAATGGGTGCTGAAATTATTGAAATCACCCTACCGAATACGCATTTGGCAATTCCTGCCTATTATGTAGTCGCTCCCGCAGAATGCTCTTCTAACCTCTCCCGTCTAGATGGCGTGCGTTATGGCTATCGCTGTGAAAATCCCAAAGACTTACAAGATCACTATATGCGTTCACGAGGTGAGGCTTTTGGTGATGAGGTAAAGCGTCGCATTATGGTGGGAACCTATGCCTTATCAGCGGGTTATTACGATGCCTATTATTTAAAAGCACAGCAAATTAGACGCTTAGTCAGTGATGACTTTAAGCAAGCCTTTAAGAAAGTTGATATTATTATGGGACCTGTTGCACCTAATACGGCGTTTAAAATAGGTGAAAAATCAGATGATCCTATTAGTATGTATCTTTCTGATATTTATACCATCGCGGTGAATCTAGCAGGCTTGCCAGGGATGTCAGTTCCCGCAGGGATGGCAAATAATCTACCTGTTGGCTTACAATTAATTGGTAATTATTTTGATGAAGCTAAGATGTTAAATATTGCACATCAATATCAGCAAGTGACCCAACATCATCAGCAAACCCCCACTGCCTTTGAAGCAGTAGCAGTCAAGGAAGGAGAATAGTCATGGAATGGGAAACAGTCATCGGCTTGGAAATCCACGCCCAATTAATGACAAAATCTAAAATATTCTCAGGTTCTTCCATTGCCTACGGTGCGGCGCCTAATACACAGGCGAATGTAGTTGATCTCGCCATGCCTGGGGTGTTACCTGTTTTAAATATTGAAGCCGTCCGCATGGCAGCTAAATTTGGCTTAGGGATTAATGCACCCGTCTCTCAACGCTCTGTTTTTGCACGTAAAAACTATTTCTATCCTGATTTACCACAAGGTTATCAAATCAGTCAGTTTGATTTGCCCATTGTTGAAGAAGGATATATTGATATATCCTTAGAAAATGGCGAGACCAAACGCATTGGTATTACTCGTGCACATTTAGAGCAGGATGCGGGCAAGTCATTGCATGAAGATTATGCAGGCATGACAGGGATTGATCTCAACCGTTCTGGCACACCGTTGCTGGAAATCGTTTCTGAGCCTGATATGAGTAACGCCAAAGAAGCGGTTGCTTATATGAAGAAAATTCATGCGTTAGTACAGTATTTAGAAATCTGTGATGGCAATATGCAAGAAGGTTCTTTTCGCTGTGATGCCAATGTATCAGTACGCCCTAAAGGGCAAAAAGAGTTGGGAACACGGGCTGAACTGAAAAATATTAACTCCTTTCGCTTTGTGGAACGCGCCATTAATATTGAAGTTGAACGTCAAATTGATATTATCGAAGAAGGCGGTAAAGTTGTTCAAGAAACACGCTTATTTGACCCTGATAAAGATGAAACACGTTCGATGCGTTCGAAAGAAGAAGCAAACGATTACCGCTACTTCCCCGATCCTGATCTTTTGCCTGTACGCATTAGCGATGAATTTATTGAAGCAATACGCGCAACATTGCCTGAACTTCCAGAAGCAAAAAAACAACGTTTTATGGATGAATTTTCGCTGAGTGATTACGATGCAGAAAGTATGACCTCAAGTCGTCCTTTAAGTGATTATTATGAAATCGTTGCGACCCAAAGTGGCGAAGCAAAATTGGCGGCTAACTGGGTTATGGGTAACTTATCTGCGGCTTTAAATAAAGCGGATAAAGAGATCACAGACTCACCGATTAGTGCAGACATGCTGGCAGGTATGATTAAACGCATTTCTGATAATACCATTTCAGGAAAAATCGCCAAGGATGTATTTGAAGCGATGTGGCAAGGTGAAGGCGATGCGGATAGCGTTATTGATAGCAAGGGTCTTAAACAAATAACGGATACAGGCGCTATTGAAACCATGATTGATGAGATTATGGCGAATAATCCAGCTCAGGTTGACGAATTTCGCTCAGGCAAAGAAAAGATACTTGGATTCTTTGTTGGGCAGGTAATGAAAGCCTCAAAAGGAAAGGCAAGCCCTGGACAGGTGAATCAGCTATTGAGAGAAAAGCTGAAAGGTTAAGATAGGAAAAACAGAGGTCTTTTTCCAGAAACTTTCCCTATTTTTGGTCAACTTTCTAGGAAGCTATTCGAAAACCAAATAATGTTAGGCTTTTTTCTATGTCTTGCGATCGGTAATTAAAAAATACACTGTATAGAGTATATAAAAATCAATTACTATAGTTCTTGGATAGTCTCTTAGGCTGTCTAGGAACAGTACTCGTAATGAAAATCATCCTGATTAGCGCCTATTTTTCCAATCAGGGGAAGTTGCAGTAGGAGTATCTGCTTTCGGACAGGCTCCTAGGCTCTTATGCTAAGGAACGAGCACGAAACAACATCCCGATCTCTAACTTGCTTTTTTATCCCAGCTTGGATGATCTCATTCGTTGCGTAGAGTGACTATGCGCCTTATGAGTTCATCCAATCTGAAATAAAAATTCTGCGTTAGAACTTCGGGAAGCTATTCCGTGCTCGTTCCTAACTGGCTACACACTTTATAAGTTGTCTTATATCAAATAATTGTTATAGGATAACTATTATCATCAATAGTCGCGTAAAAATTTAACAGGATGTAAAATATGGCTTTTTCAAATTTTTTCAGGGGCAAAAAATCAAAGCCTTCTATAGAGAATTATCGCCCTGTGGCTATTACTAGGGCGTTGACCAGCGTCATTATCACTCATGATGGAAAACCCTTTGAAATAGCACGCACCAAAAACAATGATGCCATTTTACCTGCAATGTACTCAAAAACATCTCGTCCTTGCCCTCCATTTTGTATCCAACCAATGGAAATAGCCCCAGGTATTGTCAATATTGGTGAGCTTGAATTTATTGATTATCTAGTGCAAAAAAGTGATGGTGATGACTCGCTAGCCATTATTGACTCTCGTACTGCTGACTGGGTTCTGGTTGCTACTATACCAGGAACTATTAATGTGCCATGGATTTCTCTATCACGGGAAGTTGGGGTAACCGCAACTAAAATGGTCTCTGTATTAACCAGAAACTTTAAGGTTAAGGTAAAAAATGCTGATCTTATTGATGAATATTTTGATGCAGATAAGATAGAACAGATACTTGATTTTTCTAATGCTAAAACATTGGTGCTATTTTGCAATGGTACTTGGTGTGAACAATCCGCTATCCAAATAAAAGCATTATTACATTTAGGCTATCCCCCAGAAAAAATAATATATTATCGAGATGGGATGCAGGGATGGGTTGGACTTGGTTTTCCAACGGTTCCATAGATAATTTGGGTATTGTTCATAGAGAAATGAGGCTGCTAACTTAGGAGGTTTCAATTAATGAATCCACCTATATGACGCAGTTTTTTTGTTTCTGATTGGAGGATATCAAGAGGCGCATAGTCCTTCTACCCAACGATTGATAGGATTCAAGCAGGGGTAAGATGGTAGAATCATTGCTTGGAACTTCTTAAAAAGTAGAAATTACTTTTCCATTTTCTGAAAGATGCCGATAATCTCTCGGTTATCGCTAAAAATGAACTGATCATAGTGACATTGTTTGTTGAAACACTATGGTTAACTAATAATCATTCTAACAAAAACGTTATCCCAAGAATAAAGCCTCCTATCTTTGGGGGGAAGATAGGAGGCAGGGGTGACTAAAGATTTAACCTTAGTCTCAGGGGCTTGCTGGTAAAACTGAATAAGGTGTTTCTTTATGGTTACGCCTTATTATTAATAAAGTGGCACTCTTCACTGGGGAAGGTGAAGAACGCCAGATGAGATCGGTGATGTTTTTATTTTTAGTATTAATAAATCACTCTTAATCTCAGGGGCTTGCTGGTAAAACTGAATAAGGCGTTTCTTTATGGT
>DRMS01000146.1 GCA_011322515.1 Leucothrix mucor | reverse complement strand
TGATGGTGACATTGATCAAAATGATGTTAGAGCTTGGTTGAAAGGTGATACAGGAGCAACTGGGGCGCAAGGTGCGACTGGTTCTCAGGGAGCAACTGGATCGCAAGGTGCAACTGGTTCTCAGGGAGCAACTGGTTCTCAGGGAGCAACTGGAGCGCAAGGTGCGACTGGTTCTCAGGGAGCAACTGGATCGCAAGGTGCAACTGGTTCTCAGGGAGCAACTGGATCGCAAGGTGCAACTGGTTCTCAGGGAGCAACTGGAGCGCAAGGACCTCAAGGGCCTCAAGGACCTCAAGGTGGTAACGGCGGTAACAATATGGTTATGTTACAGCCTGGCACACACACTGGTGAAGACAGTAATGGCAACTTTGTCAAGCTTAAAGACTGGGATGGTGCTAATGACACTACTGTTACTCTCTGGAAAAGCGGTGGAGACATTAGATTAACAGGCTTTGCAAAACAAGATGATGGCTCTTGGACTGCTACTGGTGGAGAGGAATGGGTTAGTGGTAAAGGTTGGCAGCCGTTGATTGACCGTAATGGTGATGGTGTTGCCTTTAGAGTTGATCCTCAGAATGCTGATGGCACTTTCTCCTATTGGGCAGATGCTTCTAAGTATCGCTCACCAACAGAAGGAACGCTTAATTAATTCACAAATTAAGCAATAATTTAAGTAAGGTATAGATTACTTATTTTAAATAGAAGCCCGCTCTTCTTCGGAAAAGCGGGTTTTTTTACGTCTATCGGTTTTTTAAGCTGGACTAGTATGTTTGATATTCAACCAAGTGGAAATATGTGAATAATATCCAAAATCAGCAATTTGCAAGGTGTTGTTAGATATCCTAGAGGCATTAGGCTGAAAAAAATTAAGGAGATAAATATGGATAAAAAAGAACGCACTTATAAAAAAAATCTAGTATCAATTTTTACACCAACTTATAACACTAAGAAAGATCTAATAAAAGCTGTCTATCAATCGGTTAAATCTCAGAAGTATAAGGACTGGGAATGGATTATTTGCGATGATGGTTCAAAATCAAAAACACGTAAAGTACTCGAGAAAATGCAGAAAAAAGATGCGCGTATAAAGCTATTTTTTTTCGATAACTGCGGCAATATAGGCAAAATGAAAAAGCGGTGTACAGAGCGTTGTAGCGGAGAATACCTAATAGAGCTAGATCATGATGATCAACTAACAAATGACTGTCTGCAAGAAGTGGTCAAAAAATTTAAAGAAGAGCCTGATGCGGGTATGGTTTATTCCAATTGTACTGAAGTAACTGATGGAGGAGAGTGTCATCAATATGTGGCACCTTATTGGGAGTACCGAGAAACAGAATACCAAGGGCAAAAATATTTGGAAGGTTTGCAACCAAACTTCTATGGTAGTGAGCCTGGTTTACCAATGGATAATTCACATTATTGGGAGCTAATGCCCAATCATGTCAGGGCGTTTCGTGCCTCTACTTTATTTGAGCTGGGTGGTTACGATGAAGGCTTAATCTATGCCGATGATTATGATGTGATATTGCGTATGTTTCTGTATTCAAAAATAGTTCATATCCCCAAAATGCTCTATCTATATCGTTGGGGTGATAATACATGGACAAGCGATAAAAATGGCGACTTGCAAGAAAAAATGGCAGGTGTGCGTGATAAATACTTCCCTGAAGTCCGTCTAGACTTAGGCTGTGGCACAGCTAAAACATTTGGTTTCAAAGGTATTGATATTCATCCTTATGATGGTGTCGATTATATTATTGATTTTAATAAGGAAGGACTTGAACAATTTGATGAAAGTAGTGTTGATATCATGCGCTGTGTTGATTTTATTCAATTTATAGAGAATAAGCATTATCTGTTGGAACAGATATATCGAGTACTAAAACATGGGGCAACGATAGATATTCAGGTTCCCAGTACAGATGGACGAGGAGCATTTCAAGATCCAAATCATAAAAGTTATTGGAATGAAAATTCATTTATGGGTATTTATATGAATGCATCGAACCGTTCCGCTTATCAAGGAGCAAAATATAATTTCACTGTTGAGAACTTGTACACCACAGGAAAAACAGATACCGATGTGTGTTGGGTGCAGGTTTTATTACGAGCAAATAAAGAAGCCTGATTTTAAATGTCAGCAGAGCTTAAAGTGTGAGAACGAGGGCTACCAGTTTAAGGCGGGGCAGTTCATGTTTCTACTATTCACCCGCACCCTTCGACAAGCTCAGGAAGTTAGCTCCCTGAGCTTGTCGAAGGATACGGGTTTTTGCTATGACGTTACTTGTCCCGCCTTAAGTTGGTAGCCAGAACGAGTATTTCCTAAGTAGGAGGTCATAATAAATCTAACAAAATAAATGAGAAAAATATTAGATTGACGCTATCTTCTTGCTTAGGAAGTTCCAAGCAATGATTTTACCCATCTTACTTGCCCTTTTGCTCCTACTTGAATCATCTCGATCATTGCGTAGAGCAACTATGCGCCTCTTGAGATGCTCCAATCAGGAATAAAAAATCAGCGCAATAGAGCTAAACTCATTACCTGAAACTTCCTAAGTTGTTAGTCTTTTTAATATGATAAAAGAACACTGCTCAAGGAGTATAGACTTTTATACAGGAGATAAAATGAAAATAAAGCCATTCCAGCTAAGATTAGATAACTACCTGTATCAAGAAAGACTTTATTAAGTATTATAAGATGTCCTGTCGCTTGAAAACTATGGTAAACATTGATTATAAGCGTAGGTAGCGGAATTAAAAGTATCAGGCTGAGAATGCCATTTGATAGATTATTAGTTTTTGTTGTCATATTTTATTAGAATAATTGTAGGTGGTTTATTAGGCTACTAGTTTAAGGTGGGGCAGTTCATGTTTCTGCTATTCACCCGCACCCTTCGACAAACTCAGGAAGCTAGTTCCCTCAGCTTGTCGAAGGTGCGGGTTGTTTGCTATGACTTTACTTGTCTCACCTTAAGTTAGTAGCCGTTTATTACGAAGGAATATAGCAGAAGGGTGTAATGAATCTAATATTTTGCTCGTTTATTTTGTTAGATTTATTTTGATCTCCTACTTAGGTAGAAGTGATAAAAATCAATCAACCTAGAAAATAACTCTATCGATAGAGAGCTGAATTGAAGGTGAACATTATTAGCGAATAGCCAGTGGGTTAACAAAGAAAGGTATATAACAGATGAACGGCTAGGAGGCTGTCCGAGAATAGAAAAGCGACTGTAATCCACGTTAGAGCGTGTTGTTTATTCAATCAATTTTATTAAATAGCTAGTGCTATCCATCTTATTTGATTGGAAAATGTGTGTGATCAAATAGCGTTCAATATTAGCCTGTTATTTAACTGATGTTGCACAATTAAAAACATATCGTTACCCACAAGCCTGTAGAAGTTGCGGTATAAGGCTATCGAAAAGTAATAATATTCCCCATTTTTACCACTATGATCAGTTAAACAAGCACTTATAAAATTAGTAGTTATACTTGTGGGTAACGATATGACGTTAGGGATAGGGGAAAGTTAGTTAGTAAAT
>DRMS01000145.1 GCA_011322515.1 Leucothrix mucor | reverse complement strand
GGCTACCTGTTGCCCTCGCCATGTCAAACATGCTGAAAGAATTATATCAAAACCCTGAAATGGGCTTTATTAGCCAAGAATCTTGGTTTGGACGCACAACACTGATGGTTCAATACTGGAAATCCTTTGAACACCTTGAAGCCTATGCTAAAAACCGCGAAGCAAACCATCTACCCGCTTGGACAGCCTTTAATAAAAAGGTAAGTAATAATGGTGATGTAGGTATTTGGCATGAAACCTATATTATTAAAAAAGGGCATTCAGAATGTGTCTACAATAATATGCCCGCCTTTGGATTAGCGAAAGTAGGTCATCATATTGAAGTGACAAAAGCTAATCGTAGTGCGCGGCAAAGAATCTCGCGTTAGATTAACAATCTGACCCTTAACCGATAGAATGGAGCGCGGTAGGTCGTATAAGTGCCGTCCATATATTTCAATTAGGCATTGTTAATTTAGTATATCATCCAGTTCTCCATTCCATTTTGTCATTAGCAACATAACAGAGCGCCTAAGCATTGTTTCGCTTTTACTATAACATTTAGATTTCCTTCTGAGTCTTGCTAAGAAATGCCGAAAAAGACTATTGTAGCCCTCCACAGTAAATGTTTCAGCTTTTGATTGAATGTGTTTATCTTGTGGAATAAACGCTTCATAAGCCTTCCAGTAGTCAGTGGCAATCAACTCCATGTTTTCTGGATTTTCTATTTCATTCCAGAGCTTCTGTCCTGTTTTAATCCCTCTTGTGCCAGTGACAACATGGATGAAGCGTTTGCCAAGTCGATCAACAGCAATCCAGATCCAGCAATATTTTTTTTATTACCCACATAGCTATGCATTTCATCTATTTCAACAATAGTAGCCTCTTTCTGTTTGACCGCTTCTATTTGCTCACCGAAGGACTTAATCCAGTTGTAGACAGCAACATGGCTAAAACCAAGTATTCGCCCTATAGAACGAAAACCAAGTCCTTCCAGATAAAGAGTTAAAGCCAACCTGCGTTGTGACTGATTAGATGTATCTGATTTTTGAGAAACCGTATAATGATAGGCACAATCCTTACACTTGTATCGTTGGCGTTCTTTTACTATGCCACTTTTTATAAACTGCTGACTTTTACAACGAGGACATTCTTGCATAACCTTTGTTATCCCTTTCAAAAGGAATAAGTATGATATAAATATACCAATTTAACAATGCCAACGAATATACTCAGGAAACTCATTTACTTGTGGAGCAGCTTCTGGAGGGAATAAAATAGTGAGCGGTTTACCAATAAGTTGGCAGGATTTTTTTTGCGTGAGTAACTCAATCGAGCGATTAACACGCTGGATATTACCGTCAATATCCGCCACCACGAGTACATCATGCATGGAGGCAAGAATACTTTCAATAAACTGATGCGCCTCTTCTAACGCCGCATTTTTCTCTTCGATAATCACCTGATGATTCACCAAGTCCGCATAGATTTCATCCATACGTTGGATCACTTCAACCCATGCATTATCCGACATTTCATCGTTAGCGGGGAATTGGGATATTTGGCTGGTGAGGGAGTTCATTGTTTAGATACTATATCAGATGGTTTTTTTAGCTGCTCATTAACAATTCCAAGATTGAAACACCCAGCAGCATTATTCGCATTACAGGCTTTAGCATAGTAAGCACGAGCTTTTAGATCATCTTTTTTTAT
>DRMS01000144.1 GCA_011322515.1 Leucothrix mucor | reverse complement strand
TATATGATGGCGACCCAAGCAGTGCCGATCTGGCTGAGTTTTTTGGCATTCCCATTATGCTGGTTATTAATGGCAAGGCAATGGCGCAAACATTTGGTGCGATTACACTTGGCTTAACCCAATATCGCCAAGGGCTTCGTTTTGCGGGAGTTATCGCCAATAATGTCGCTAGCGAACGCCATCAAAGCTTAATTAAACAAAGTATTCCTGAGAATATAACCCTGCTCGGCTGCTTTCCTCGAAATCAACAAATGGAATTGCCCCATCGCCACTTAGGATTAATTGACCCCAATGAAATAGAGGATTTTGACCAGCGTCTTGAGATGCTTGCGAATGAAATTTCATTAAGCGATATAAACAAGTTACCACTAGCGATAGAATTTAAAAATTCAGTTAGTCAAACTCCCAAACCGAGATTAAACACATGCCGTATCGCTATTGCCAAGGACGAGGCTTTTAGCTTTATTTATGCCGAGAATATACGCCTACTAGAGGCATTAGGCGCGACCATTATTTATTTCTCTCCTTTGCATGATCAACAATTACCACTAGCGGATGCCCTCTGGTTACCAGGTGGTTATCCAGAACTACATAAAGAAACGCTACAAAATAACCTGTCAATGCATCAAGCTATTAAACAGCATTACCAAGCGGGTAAAAAGATACTCGCTGAATGTGGCGGTATGCTCTATATACAAAAAACACTCACTGGGATTGATGGTACCAGCGTTAAAATGGTGGGTTTGATTTCAGGTGATGGTCATATGCGTAGCCGTAGCGGATGCCAAGGAATGCAAACCGCGCTATTACCCGAAGGGGAAATACGCGCCCATGCACACCATCACTCACGCAGTGAAAATACTTCAAAACCTATCAGCCATGCTAAGCGCGCTACACATCCTGCTCCAGGGGAAGCTATTTATCGTAGTAAAGGCTTGACTGCATCTTACCTTCATCTGTTTTTTCCTTCTAATAAAACAGCAATAAGCAAGCTGTTTTCAAATAATGATCGCTTAAAAACAGAATCATAATCTATTGATTGTTTCTATTACTGCTTGTTTTTTACACTACAAGTGCTACTATAATAAACAGAACGCCATTATAATAAACGACCAATAATCTAACAACTCCCAAACCGCTATGCCTAAGTAATAACCATAAAAACAAGGTAATAGTGACTATTAGTTTTACTTATGGTATAACCCTCATTCTCTATTTAAGAGAGTGCTTATCTAGAAGTACAAATTTAAGTACAATCATGTACAAATTTCGCTACGGCATTAGGCTTATGGACTTTCAAAAGAAAAATAGCATTACACGCATACGTTTCAATGATAAACAATACACCGTATTAAAGCTAAGAAACAATTCAGGCATGATATTAAGTGATGACCTTCCTCTTAATGAGGTTTCTTCTTTAACAGGTTTTAATCTACCGCGCGATATACAAATGACCTGTGAAACAACAGATCAAATAAAGTACCCATACCTTGACTATATTCACCTGTTGCGCACAAATAACGAACTAAATGTTACCGTTGAAGTTAATTATCCGTTTTCTAGTTGGAAGGAAAAGATAAATTTATCATCTTTTATTGAAACATTACGCGAACGCCTTAAAGACAATTACTCCATTCCATCAACTCAAAGCAATCTCTTTGATGAAGCGCTAATCAGTACGCGTTTTCAATTAAACGCTAATTGTTCCACCACCATTACAAGCATGGTCGAACTATTGGATAATCTTTTATATCAAGAACATAAAAGCATATTATCTTACCAAAGTATGAAATATAAAATTTCACTTTCAAGGCGACACCAACAAGCAGGCAAGGCATTATTACATTATCTTTATAGGGTAATGGAGCATAAAAACCTTAGCGATGATTTAACCGTATCGGTTAGCGAGACGGCACATCTTGTCACTCTTGAGTTAAAATTTCCCACTGCAAAAAAAGCGCAAATAAAAAAAGCCATACGCTATTATGGATTAATTCTTAAAGGCGAATTATCAACAAGTCATTTGCTCAATGAAAAAGGGCATTGTGCTGATTTATCAACAGCACTAGGCTCCATAAAAAAGTACCTCACCGCTCAAAATGAAAAACACTATGCGGTTGATGTAGAATTTCATTCATCGGAAGAAGAAACGCTTTGGCTACGGGGACAAATTGGCAACTGCCTTGCTGATGATGCTTTGATTGCGGCTTAGCTTTTCAGATAATTAGCAACTAAGGAACGAGCACGAAACAACTTCCCGATCTCTAACTTGCTTTTTTATCCCAGCTTGAATGATCTCATTCGTTGCGTAGAGTGACTATATAGTTTTTCACATAAATAATTGCACCCTTCGACTCCGCTCAGGGTACAGCACCCTGAGCGGAGTCGAAGGGTGCGGAAATTTAATAAATGAATGTCTATAGGCTACCAACTTAAGGCGGAACAAGTAACGTCATAGCAAAACCCGCGCCCTTTGACAAGTTCAGGGAGCTAGCTTCCTGAGCTTATCAAAGGGCGCGGGTGAATAGCAGAAACATGAACTGTCCCGCCTTAAACTAGTAGCCTGACTATACGCCTCATGAGTTCGTCCAATCTGAAATAAAAATTCTGCGTTAGAACTTCGGGAAGTTATTCCGTGCTCGTTCCTAAGAAAAGATTATTTATTTGCGTGCTTTGCGTCTTTACAAGCGCAGTATTTTTTTAACCCTCAATAGATAAGCCCCTTATTGCTAATACCTCCTGCGTAATATCATTTTTTATTTTTTTGTATGCTATATTCCCACTCCCCTGTTATTTATCTGAGAGCGCATCCCCCAACCATGTCCCTTACTGTTTTAAACCTACAATGTAGCCGTGGCGATCGGCAACTATTTTCGGGACTTAATCTACAATTAAAACCCAAGCAATTACTTTTTCTGGAAGGTAAAAACGGCAGTGGGAAAACAACCTTAATTCGCACTTTATGCGCTTTATTTATGGCAGATAAAGGTCAAATTCTATGGCAAGACCAGCCCATTGAGGAGCATTTGGAAGCCTACCGCAACGCACTTTTTTATCTAGGACACTTAAATGCGATTAAAGGGGATTTAACCGCATTAGAAAACCTGCGCTTTAATCATGCTATGTCAGGACAACGTAGTAGCGATGAGGAGTTGTTTGATGCCTTAGAACGTATTGGCTTATTTGGCTATGAAGACTTTCCTACTCGCCAGCTATCCCAAGGTCAAAAACGTCGTGTTGCCTTAGCTCGCTTACTTATTAATAAGTCACCTTTATGGATACTCGATGAGCCTTTTGTTGCGCTTGATAAGGGCGCAGTTGCCTTGTTACAACAAATTATCTCCCAACATATTGATGCAGGTGGTATGGCAATTCTAACCACTCATCAAGCCGTACCACTAACCGAAGGCAAAATACAGCATATCAACCTTGATGATTATGCGGCACAATCAGATGAGTCAACCTTAGGTCAAGAAAGCTATGTTTAATACCTTCTGGATGATTCTCAAGCGAGATTTAAAACTCGCACTACGCCGCCGCAGTGAAGTATTTACCGTCCTGTTTTTCTTTATTATAGTCGTCAGCCTATTCCCACTAGGCGTTGGTTTTAATGAAGCGATGCTACAACAAATAGCCCCAGGAGTTGCATGGATAGCCGCCCTACTCGCCTCTATGCTGGCTTTAGAGCGTTTATTTGCAAATGATTATGTCGATGGCACATTGGAACAAATGTTACTAACTCCACAACCACTTTCCATGCTGGTTCTTGCCAAAATGACCGCGCATTGGTTATTAACAGGCTTACCACTCGTATTAGTCGCCCCTGTGGTTGGCATTCTTTATCATTTAGAAGCAGAAACTGTAGTAACCATGATGTTTATGTTGTTACTCGGCACACCAATATTAAGCATGATTGGCGCAATTGGTGCCGCCTTAACCTTAGGCTTGCGGGGCGGTGGCGTGTTGATTTCTTTACTAATTTTACCCTTGTACATCCCCGTTCTAGTCTACGGCTCAGGGGCAATTACAGAAAGTACGTTACAATCTGGCAATATTGAACCACATATATTGTTATTATCAGCATTTTTGCTACTGTCACTAATATTCTCCCCGTGGGCAACCGCCTCTGCCTTAAAAATTTCTTTGGAATAGGAAGCTAGTATGTCCCTTAGTTGGTTTAAATATGCTGCCCCAATGAACTTTTACCCCTTAGCAGGTAAATTAATCCCATTATTCTGGATATTAGCGATTGGCTTTACAGGCTTTGGACTGTATTGGGGCTTCTTTCAAACCCCTGACGTATTAAGTGATCAAAAACAATATTACCGCATTATCTTTGTCCACGTAGCCGCAAGCTGGATGGGCATGTGGCTGTACGGTATGATGGTTTTCTGGGGATTAGTGGGGCTAGTCTTTAATACTCGCTTATCCTTTATGATGGCACAAGCAACCTCAGTAACGGGCGCATTAATGGCCTTTATTGCCTTGGTTTCAGGTGCTGTCTGGGGCAAAGTCAGCTGGGGAACATGGTGGGATTGGGATCCGCGCTTAACCATGTCACTGATCTTAATGTTTCTTTATATTGGCTATATCGCCTTGCATTCTGCAATTGATAATTCTCGTCGAGCCGATAAAGCCGCTGCGGTACTCTCTTTGGTGGGGTTAGCCATTGTTCCTGTGATTTATTACTCGGTTAACTGTCCTAATCCAAATGAGTGTAGCTCCTTGCATCAAGAATCTTCCTTTAAAGGCGTAGAGTCTAATATTTTATTAGCCATGCTAGTAACAGCACTCGGTTTTTGGATGTATAGCTTTGCAACCATCTTAATGCGGGTACGCAATATTATTCTTCAACGCGATATAAATACAAAATGGGTGTCAAAATTATGAGTGAATTTTTTAATATGGGTGGCTACGGCTACCATGTTTGGGGGATTATGTTACTAGCGTTGGTTATTATGCTGGCTGAACCCCTTAGTTTAAAACTACAGCGTAAAACCTTATTGTTACGAATCCAGCGTAATAAGCGCATTCGTCGGAATAAAGATTAATAAACCACGGAATACACAGAAAAAAGACTCAAACATATTTCTCTCGCAAAGACGCAAGGTACGCAAAAGATGTTTCTTATCTTTTCTTGGCGTACTCTGCGTCTTCGCGAGATAATTTGTTTTCTTTTTAACTTTATGAATTAACAGATTTGCAGGGTGGATAAGCGATAGCGAATCCAATAAAATCAATGTGTTGCGGTGAACTCATTATACTTAGTCCACCCTGCCGTTTAGATTTGACGAAGGTATGATTGTTCGTGTTTTCATCTGTATTTTAGTCTTTTTCGGTGTATTCAGTGTGTTCCGTGGTAAAAATTTGATGAGTAATAAAATATGAAAGCAAGACAAAAACGATTAATCTTTGTTTTATTGGGGGTTGTGGCTGTTATCGGCGCATCCTTTCTAATTTCCAAAGCAATGCAGGGCAACTTTTATAAACTCTATACGCCACAAGAAGTACTGGCAGGCGAAGTGCCAACAGGGCAAGTGATTCGCATTGGTGGTCTGGTTAAGGAAGGTAGTCTTAAGCGTAGTGATACTAAATTAGAAGCGCGCTTTATCGTACTCGACAAACATAAAAACGAAATCACGGTCATCACCAATAAAATTCTCCCTGATTTATTTAAAGAAGGCAAAAGTCAAATAGCACGCGGCATACTCAAGGACGATGGTATTTTTTATGCTGAAGAAGTACTCGCAAAGCATGATGCCAACTATATGCCTGAAGAAGTAAAAGATCTTATTGAAAAAGAACATACACCAATAAAGGATGGCGCTAAATAATGATTCCAGAGATTGGGCATTTTGCTTTAATTATTACTCTCGCCATTGCTATTGTGCAGGCAATTATCCCAATTGCAGGGGTTAGTTTAAATAAACCACAGTGGATGGCATTAGCAAGACCCACCGCACGAGCGCAATTTTTATTCATTGGCATCTCCTTTGCTTGTCTTCTCTACGCCTTTGTAACCAGTGACTTCTCGGTTAAGTTAATTGCCAATAACTCACATACACAAATGCCAATGATCTATAAGGTATCCTCATTATGGGGCAACCATGAAGGCTCTTTGCTACTATGGGTTTTTATTTTAGCAGGATGGGGTGTCGCTGTTTCTATCTTTAGCCGTAGCATCCCACCTGTGATGTTAGCGCGTGTTCTGAGTGTAATGGGGATGATTTCAATCGGTTTTTTATTATTCTTGATTGTCACCTCAAACCCCTTTGAACGCCTTCCCTTCCCTCCCGCAGAAGGTCGTACACTAAACCCCTTACTACAAGACTTCGGCTTAGCGGTTCATCCCCCCATGTTATATATGGGCTATGTTGGATTTTCAGTTGCCTTTTCTTTTGCCATTGCTGCAATGCTGGGCGGAAAATTAGATGCTGCATGGGCGCGCTGGGCAAGACCTTGGACTAATATTGCATGGATATTCCTAACAGGTGGCATTACTTTAGGTAGTTGGTGGGCATACTACGAGCTTGGCTGGGGCGGTTGGTGGTTCTGGGATCCTGTTGAAAACTCCTCCCTACTCCCTTGGATCGCAGGAACCGCGTTAGTACATTCACTAGCCGTCACCGAAAAGCGCGCCGCCTTTAAGTCATGGACTGTATTACTGGCAATACTGGTCTTCTCATTGAGTTTATTAGGTACCTTCCTAGTACGTTCTGGCGTATTGACCTCGGTACACTCTTTTGCCGCAGACCCTGAGCGCGGTCTCTTTATCCTACTCTTCCTTGGCGTTGTGATTGGTGGATCATTAGCCTTATATGCCGCGAGAGCACCTAAACTACACTCAACAGGTCGCTTTGAATTAGTCTCACGCGAAGTAGGTTTACTGGTTAATAATGTTACTTTAGCCATTTTAACCCTAACCGTCTTACTAGGAACGCTTTACCCGCTGATTATTGATGCAATGGGATCAGGAAAAATCTCTGTAGGTCCTCCTTATTTTAATACTATTTCATTACCCTTAGGGACGGTTCTATTCTTAATGATGGGTATTGGCTTATTCCTACGCTGGAAAAAAGACAGCCCTGAACGTCTCTTCAAAAAGCTACTCTTACCCGCTAATCTAGCCTTAATTATCGCTATTTTTACCCCCTTATTTTTTGGCAAAGAATTTAGCTGGCGCGTTTCTTTAGGCTTATTACTAGCAAGCTGGGTTGCATTAACCGCACTCCTTTGGTTCTTCGCTCAAGGACGCTCTTTATTTAAGAAACCGCTATCTGCTTGGGGTGCAATGTTTGCACACGTTGGCATGGCTGTCACCATTACAGGCATTACCCTAACCTCAATGTATAGCACCGAAAAAGATGTACGCCTAGAAACCAATAGTAGCTATGAAGTAGCAGGCTATGCCTTTAAATTTATTAAAATTGAAAACCGCAAAGGTAAAAACTTCAGCGCAACACGCGCAACAGTAGAAATCAGCCAAGAAGGAAAACACTTTATTACTCTGTATCCAGAAAAACGTAATTATGGTCGTGACACGATGCCAATGACCGAGGCAGGTATTGATCCTGGTTTTTTCCGCGATCTCTTTATTGCCTTAGGAGAGCCGTTAGGCAAAGGTGCATGGAGCTTCCGCATTTATCACAAGCCTTTTGTACGCTGGATATGGTTAGGCGGGATTATTATTGCACTGGGTGGCTTACTCGCCGCATTTGATGGACGTTATCGACGTACCCGCAAAATATTTTTAAAAGAACAAGCCGATAGAAATGCAGAAATAAGAAAGGCAATGAAATGAAAAAAACACATTTAATTCCTCTAGTTGTTTTTATTTTATTAGCCTTGTTGCTGTTTCGAGGCTTGAGCCTAAACTCAAGAAATATTCCCTCCCCCTTTATTGGCAAACCAGCACCTGCCTTTGACTTGCCGCGCTTATATCAAAAAGACCAACGTATCAGTGTTGAAAGCATGAAAGGCAAAGTCTGGGTAATGAATGTATTTGCCTCATGGTGTGTTTCTTGTCGCGCCGAGCATGTGGTCTTGAGTAATTTTATTCGCAGTCATAAAGTACCCACCGTAGGTTTAAATTATAAAGACTATGGCACGGAAGAGTATGGTAATGCTGTCATCAGTTGGCTTGCACAACTTGGCAACCCTTACTCAGCGATAGCAGTGGACACTGAAGGACGCACAGGCATTGATTACGGTGTTTATGGCGTGCCTGAAAGCTTTGTGATCGACAAAAAAGGCATTATTCGCTACAAATTTACAGGGCCTGTTGATCAAAGAGCAGTGATTGAAACACTTGTACCACTGATCTTAAAACTACGTGAGGAGCCAGCTTAATGAAATACACAATCAGACACTTGCTACTCTGTTTCTTCCTGATCCTGCCATTTGCATTACACGCGGGAAGTATTGAAACCTATACCTTTGAAACACCCGAACAAGAAGCGCTCTACAAAGGATTAATTAAAGAGCTACGTTGCCTAGTCTGTCAAAACCAAGATATAGCAGGCTCCAATGCAGAGTTAGCCCAAGACCTACGCCGTCAGACCTATGAAATGATCACCGCAGGCAAGTCTCGTGATGATGTTGTAGCGTATATGGTACAGCGCTATGGCGACTTTGTTTTATATCGCCCTCCTTTTAAAATAAAAACCCTATTACTCTGGGTTGGACCACCTTTGTTTTTATTACTTAGCCTATTCTTTTTGGTAAAATTTCTACGCAATCGACCCAAGAAAGCAGAGATAGAACTCGATGATAAACAGCGCCAGTCAATGCGTGATTTATTAAAGTAAGATAAAAAGACTACCACGGAATACACCCAACACACGGAAAATAAAGCCTGATTGGCTACCAACTTAAAGCGGGACAAGTAAAGTCATAGCAAACAACCCGCACCCTTCGGCAAGCTCAGGGAACTAGCTTCCTGAGCTTGTCGAAGGGTGCGGGTGAATAGGAGAAACTATTAACTGTCCCGCCTTAAACTGGTAGCCGCCTGATTAATCTTCCGTGTATTCTGTGTTTCCCGTGGTAGATTGTTTTAAAACTCAACACATACCAGACGCTCCAGCGTCGATGCCACTAGCAGGAACTAAATAAATGTTTTGGATTTTCGCAATACTACTGATTATTCTAGCCTTGGCGATGATTTTGCCTCCGTTACTTAAAAAAACACAGCTAGAAACCAATGCACGCCGTGATCAAAATATACAAATTGCCAAAGAACAACTGGCTGAGCTTGAGACCGCATTTGCCAATAATGAAATGCAACACGATGATTATTTGGCGCGCCGTGATGAGCTAGAGCAAGCACTTTATTCCGATACAAGCAGTCATGAAATCACCACCGCCGAATATGCCAAGCCAAGTATTATCAGCACCATATTCATCGCATTAATGATCCCTGCCATTGCCTTTGGCATGTATGCAAAATACGGCAACCCCAAATTACTCGACCCAGAAGTAGCCAAAACGGCTAGGAATATACCCAAAAAAGCCAATGGTGAACCTGATATTGACGCAATGGTCACAGGCTTACGCAAAAAACTAGAGGCTAATCCAGACAATGCTGAAGGCTGGTATATGCTAGGACGCTCCTATATGGCGCTCAATCGCTTTAAAGATGCCACCTATTCTTATGAACAACTCTACAAACTAGCGCCTAATGATGCCAAGATTATGCTGTTTTTAGCCGATGCCTCCGCAATGGCAAATAATGGCAATGTGACAGGTAAGCCTGCTGAGTTAATTGAAAAATCCTTAAAGCTTATTCCTAATAGCGTAACAGGTCTGTGGTTAGGTGGTATGGCTTCATCACAACAAGGCAATCATGCTAAAGCGATTGAACGCTGGACTGCTTTAATCCCCTTATTAAGCAAACAACCAGAGCAAGCTAACGAGATACGCGGGCTGATTGCGGATGCTAAAAAGAAATTATCACCAGAGGCGATCGCTAATCTGCCAACAGCCAGCACCAAGACAAAACAAAAAGTAGCTCCTGAGGTTACAACCAAAACACCCCAAGCAACCCATGATAAAAGTATCGTTGTAACCGTAACCCTATCAGAACACCTTAAAAACCAAGCTAACGCCAATGACAGCGTCTTTATTTACGCCAAAGCAATGTCAGGCCCTCCCATGCCATTAGCAGCAAAACGTTTTCAAGTCAAAGACTTACCCATCACCATTACCTTAGACGATAGCACAGCCATGATGCCTGCAATGAAATTATCAGGCTTCCCTAAAGTCATTATAGGGGCGCGTATATCCAAAAGTGGCAATGCAATTGGTGCCTCAGGTGATTTATACTCAGAGAAGAAAGATATAGCTTTAGGCACCAAACAGGATCTGATGATTGATTCTGTATTGCAAAAGTAACCCCCCACTTAACGGAAACTAACAGATGAATATTCTAGCTTTTGGACCCAATGGAAGCGGCAAAGGAACACAAGGCGCTATTGTTAAAGAAAAATATGGCATGGATCATATTGAGTCAGGCGCAATTTTTCGTGAACATATCAAAGGCGGCACCGAGCTTGGCATGAAAGCCAAAGCTTTTATTGAAAGTGGCGACCTCGTCCCTGATGAAATCACTATTCCAATGGTATTAGAAACATTAGCTAAATCTAAAGAAAAAGGCTGGTTGCTAGACGGATTCCCACGCTCACTAGCACAAGCAGAAGCATTAGATAAAGCACTCAAAGAATCAGGTATGGCACTGGATTATATACTTGAAATCACACTAGATCGTGAGATCGCCAAAGAGCGTATTATGGGACGCAGACTCTGTGCTAATGATAATAATCATCCTAATCATATTGCATTTGAGGCAATTAAACCTGTTGAAAAAGACGGTGAACTAGTCTGTCGCGTATGTGGCGGAGAGCTATCAGCCCGCGCTGATGACCAAGACGAAGACGCAATCAATAAACGCCATGATATTTATTATGATGAAACCACAGGCACTATGGCGGCCGTTAATTATTTTAAAAATACAGACTCTCAAGTGATTGCTGTTGATGGATCAAAAGCTATTAAAGAAATATCGGAAGATATTATGAGTCAGTTGGCTTAAAAATATCCTGCCCCATCTCACAAAAAGCCCGCTTAATGCGGGCTTTTTTATTCTTTCCCGAATTAAAAACACTAAGCACATCATTTTATTTATTTACAATCAATAAGTTAGAATAATGACTGATTTTTACTTCATCTTTTGTTTAGTCAGAAAACTCCCAATCCTTTTTACCAACCTACTGAATGATAGTGAATTTTCTGGATTATGTATTTATGCCCCAAATCCAACGCTATAAGTTTTTATATTAAACGAGTGTTTTTTATTCAAACTATGCTATTAATAGAGGAATTATCAATAGTAACGCGCTATACTTAAAGTGTTTTCTAACCTAGGGACGGGTCTATTACTATGCAATCATTAAATTTCATTCCTCTATTTTCACTCTTTTTAATTGCCTACTGGGTAATGCATCTTTTGGGTATACCCCATGACAAACTTTACTATGTCGCAGCACATATACAATTACCATCAGGTGTCGTGTGGAAGCCAACATGGGGTGATATTATGATCTTACTGGGAATTATTGCGCTTTATATTGAGCTATTTAAAGCGACACGTACCTCAACAATGGCTATTATTGATCATACCTTGTCTACATTTGTTCTTATCGGTTTTTTAACCTCATGGTTAGTCTTTGAATGGGCTGGAAATTCTATCTTTCTTATTCTTACTTTTATGGCCTTTTTAGATGTTATTGCTGGGTTTACAATAACCATCTCTACGGCACGACGTGATTTAGCTATGGGCGGGGGGTAAATACCCCTTCTTAATTTAGTCAAAGTTCTTTCTATAGTTTTTCAGATAAATAACGTCCTGAGACAAAGGAGTGAAAGCTTCAGCTTTTTAGTCATCAAGATGAAATTTAATCCGTGAACGTCTATATATATGAAACCATAGAAGTCATATTTTTTAGCTGAAGCAAAAACAAAGCATTAATTTCATGTATTATATGAAAATCAAAGCCTAAGGGAGGAGACTTTAATCTCTCCTTTTAAGTAGATGAACGTCCTCCTACTTTCATCCTGAACAGTTGACGTTGCTATGGCGTGAGATACAAACTATTTGTCCCTCTTTAGATAGCGTTAACCTCAATGATTCTGGATGCTCCCTTCCTCTAACGCATTAATCTTGTGGAGAAATAGAGAATGAGAACAGTTATCACCCCATTACTTGCATTGACTCTTTTTAATCTGCCAATGGCAATTGCTGAGACCTCAGAAACTGCCCCTGTAGCAATGGGAGACGCTAGCACTCACTCTGAAACACTCTCTAATACCCCCTATTATTATATGCCAATGCTGGTTCCTGATTCACCTTCTTCATCTGCCGTTGGCAGTTATTCTAACCATAATGAGGATCCTTACACCCCCTATTATATGCCAATGCTAGTTCCTGATGCCTCCCCCCCTTCGACAAGTCAATTATTAAGTAATGGTTTAAATAACACCCAAAAAGACCATATTATCTCTACGTTGAAGCAAACCATCAGCGATAATATCACCGTAATGACAAGCATTTCAGAGGATAGAGAGGGACTTCTCGCACATATTGCTAAGCTTGAAGCTAATCAAAATAAGCCTCCTGCCTCTGCAAAACAACGCCTCACTCCTGATTTGAATAATGCCCAAACACCCCCTAAAAATGCCAATCTGTTTTCTATCATGCAACAAACTATTGGCGATAATATTTCCGTTTTAACAAGCGTTTCTGATGACAGAGATAATCTTCTTGCGCGCGTTACAGAACTTGAAATGCTAATTGCCCAACAACAAACGCAATTAGCCCAGCAGTTAAGCACTAAAAAGGCGCTACTTGATAAAGCTAAATCTACTATCCAAAGCAACTTAGATATCATGCAACGAGTTATGGGGTCGAATGAACAGCAAAATACTCAATTTATTGCATTACAAAAGCTATTAGGGAAAAAACAGCAACTTTTTGGTGCATCTAGCGCACAAAATAAAGGGCTTATTGCAAACAAAGATAGGCTTCTTAGTCAAGCTAAAGAGAGCATTGTCGGCAATATAGCCGTGATGCAACGTTTTTCAGGAGAGCATGACAAACTCACCGCAAATATTGCTAATCTAACCACTCAACTAGAAACTAAAGCAAACGATAACAGCGTTCTAAAAGCACAATTCCAAGATAAAATCCAAGCATTTTCAGGGCTGGCGCAGCAACTTTCTAGCGCAACTGCTGATGATGATAAAGACGGAATAGCAAATCCTTCTGACAAATGCCCTGACACACCCGCGGGAACCTATATTAATGCAGAGGGCTGCCCCGCTGATATTGATAAAGATGGTATCACCGATGATAAAGACCATTGTACTTTTACTCAAATAGGATTAGGTGTGGGTGAACAAGGCTGTGAAAAAGATACAGATAATGATGGTGTCGTTGATAGCAAGGATCAATGCCCTGCGACTAGCAACGGTATCACTGTTCTAGAAACAGGATGTGAGGAAGATAGCGATCATGATGAAATTAGTAATAGCTCAGACCAATGCCCAAAATCACCTCTAGGTGTTAGCGTTGATGACAAAGGCTGTGAAATTGATAGTGATAAAGACAGCATTGCGGATAGCAAGGATCAATGCCCTGAAACAGGTGAAAACTTAACCGTAGATAAAACAGGATGTGAGCTAGATAGCGACAAAGATGGGCTCGTTGATAGTAATGATCAATGCCCTAGCACTGCTGAGGATGTTACTGTTAATGATAAAGGCTGTGAAGTTGACAGTGATAAAGATGGAGTCGCCGACAGTAAAGATCAATGTGCTAATACAGCAGAAGGTATTGAGGTTGATGATAAAGGCTGTGAGATTGACAGCGATAAAGATGGTATCGTCGATAGTAAAGACCAATGTGCTAATACAGCAGAGGGGGTTAAAACTGACAACAACGGCTGTGATTCTGACACTGATGCCGATGGTATTTCAGATAGTAAAGACCAATGCAAAGAGACACCCGCAGACGCTAAAGTAGATCAGAAAGGTTGCGAGCTAGACTCTGACAAAGACGGCGTTGCTGATAGCAAAGACCAATGCGCGAATACGACTAAAAGCATTAAAGTAGATGCCAAAGGTTGCGAACTAGATAGCGATAAGGACGGCATCTTTGATAGCAAAGACCAATGCCAAAACACCACAGAAGGCGCGAAAATTGATAACAAAGGTTGTGAATTAGACTCTGAT
>DRMS01000143.1 GCA_011322515.1 Leucothrix mucor | reverse complement strand
GTCGCAGGGTGCGGGCGAATAGCAGAAACATTAACTGTCCCGCCTTAAACTGGTAGCCAAATATTTTATCCAAATAATGACCTTTCAAGAAATTGGGTTGAGTATATCTCGCCTGATGCTTGATTATAAATCAGGAAAAAATGAGCAAAAAACAACCATTACTAATAGGCTTTGTTGCCTACAGCGGCACGGGAAAAACCACTTTATTATGTAAACTAATCCCTCTTTTGAAAGATAAAGGTTTACGTATTGGGGTGATTAAGCATGCGCATCATGATTTTGATATTGATCATCCCAAAAAAGATAGCTATGCGTTACGTAAATCGGGTGCGGATACGCTATTAATCGCCTCTCATAAGCGTACTGCCATTATTATCGAACACCCAGAAGTAAGTGCTGAGCCAAGCTTTGAGGATGCATTGGTAAATATTCCTTCGGCTGATTTGGATCTTTTATTGGTGGAAGGCTTTAAGCATGCTGATTATCCAAAAATAGAGTTGCACCGCGAAGCGTTAAACAAGCCTTATCTTTATCCAACCGATCCTCATATTATTGGCATTGCATGTGATCATGATTTAGCTCCTAGCAGATTGATACAACAATTTGATTTAAATCAGCCACAGCAAATTGCTGATTTTATTGCTTTCAATATTGTAGGAATGGGTGATGAAATAGCAATCTAACTGTGCTAAGGAACGTGTACGAAACAACTTTCCGATCTCTATAGTTTTTCAGATAAATAATTTCCTGATAAAAGGAGTGAAAGCTTCAGCTTTTCAGTCGTCAAGATGAAATTTAATAAGTGAACGTCTATAACTTGCCTTTTTATCCCAGCTTGGATGATCTCATTCGTTGCGTAGAGTGACTATGCGCCTCATGAGTTCATCCAATCTGAAATAAAAATTCTGCGTTAGAACTTCGGGAAGTTATTCCGTGCACGTTCCTAAGGAATTCTAAAGAAATATTGAGGTTTCACTTCTGTATCGCGCTTAAATATGCCATCCACTCAGTAAATAATGCCTTGTCAGGAGAAATAACTACTGAGCGAGGTGTCATTGAGGCACGAAAAACAGTGTCACCTTCAAGCGTACTAGCATAACCACCTGCTTCACTTAAAATTAAAGTTCCTGCAGCTAAATCCCATAACTTCATGCCACCATGCAAATAGGCATGACCACGATTTGCCGCCATCCATGCCCATTCCAGCACACAAGCACCTAGGTTACGTTGTGATTTATAAGGCGCATTGCTCATTAGCTGTTGTGCCAATTTTGGTTTCAAGCGCTTTAAATCAACAATAGCGACCGCTTTATCTAAGCTAAATCCACTCGGTTTGCAGCTCAATCTTGAGCCATTCAGAAAGGCTCCTTGTCCTTTGAGTGCGCTAAACATTTCATCACGCACGGGATCGTAAGTAATGGCAATCACGACCTCGCCCTTTTTTATTAAGGCTAAAGAGGTGGCGAATAGAGGTAGCCCTGCGGCAAAATTACTAGTGCCATCAAGTGGATCTAAGCACCATAATTGATCGGCGGATTGCAATAATTTTTCTTGTTGTTCAAACTCCATTTCTTCGCTTAAAAAAGAAATATCAGGATAGTTTTCCTGTAAGCTTTGTTGAATGCGTTGATCCGCTACTAAATCAGCTTCCGTTAGTAAACTACCATCGGCTTTAATTGAGTACGATATTTTATTAAAACGCGGTAATATCTCTTCATTTGCAACCTGTCTTATAATATTTTTCAGTATGGTTAGATCGGGAAGCATCGGGTTTTCCTTCTTTTAATAAAAAAAGTAGTTATAGCATATGGTTAGTATTTTAGTATTTTTATTCTTAGCCTTTCTTGCATGGTTTTGGTTTGATTCTGTCCGCGCAAAAGAGAAGGCGATGGTTGCATCTGCGCATGCTTGTCAGCAAATTCAAGCACAGTTTTTAGATCAAACCGCCTCCTTAAAAAGCATTAAATTGTCACGCAACAAACGCGGAAGAAGCGTGCTTGAACGTACTTATAATTTTGATTTTAGCCAAGATCGCGAAGAACGCCATCAGGGCAGAGTGGTCATAAGAGGCTTGGTGATTGAAGGTGTTTATCTGGATATGGATGAGGGGACGACTATCCTTAAATAGCCTAAAGGCTGCCAACTTAAGGCGGGACAAGTAACGTCATGGCAAATAACCCACACCCTTCGACAAGTTCAGGGAGCTAGCTTCCTGAGCTTGTCGAAGGGTGCGGGTGAATAGCAGAAATATGAACTGTCCCGCCTTAAACTGGTAGCCAGAAGGAAAAATCGACAAAAAGAGGAGATAATCATCAAATATCAATAGGGTCTAGCACTGACCTAACAGGTTTAAAGCTAGTGCGATGCTCAGAAATAGCACCATATTTAATTAATGCTTCACGATGCTTTTTAGTTGGATAACCCTTATGTGTAGCAAAGCCATACTCAGGATAACGCTTATCTAGGGCGACCATTTCAGCATCACGGGCTACTTTGGCAATTATAGAGGCGGCGCTAATAGCGGCTATTTTGCTATCCCCTTTGATGATAGCTTCCATTGAATAATCCAGATTAGGCGGGCAACGATTGCCATCTATTTGTAGATGATCTGGCTTAATGGATAAGGTTTTTACAGCACGTTTCATGGCTAAAAAAGTGGCTTGCAGAATATTGATCTTATCAATTTCTTCCGCTTCTGCTCTGCCTATTCCCCACGATAATGCTTTCTCTTTTATTTCTATCGCGAGTGCTTCACGCTTTTTTTCAGTTAGTTTTTTAGAGTCAGCCAAGCCTTCAATAGGGTTGTCAGGATCAAGGATAACGGCTGCTGCGACCACTGCGCCGACTAAAGGACCTCTTCCAACTTCATCTATTCCTGCTATTAATTTATCCAAAATATTATTTCCTTATTTTATTGAAAAACTGAAGTTTTCACTTCTGAATATTATTGAAGAGTAACAAAGTATCATACTAAGGAATAAGGATTTAATACTGTAGCGTTGGTGAAGTTTACGTTCCTTAAGCATAAATCATGGTTGGTTTCGCAAAGCTACACTGACCTTGCTCAATAATTTACAATTTTAAATTATGTTGGGTCGTTACTTGGAATGTAGGCTATTGTGTTTTTTTAGCTTAAAGGTAAGCACTAACTGGAAGTTAAAAAGCGTAAGGAAGATGAATGAGAAGGAGGCTGGATATTGGAGGGGATTGTTATTCAAAGAAAATAACCGCACGATATTATTCCTCGTGCGGTCAAGCAACCTTATGAAATTAAGGTGCTTTTGGAGTAGTATACTCTGTCTCTGTCTGCCATGGTTCCCAGATGGTTTCATAGCCAACAAAACCTTTCTCATTTGGCTTCATTTGACGAGTAGTTAGATAGCTTGCTGTTCCTTCTGGAACTTCTGGTCTCGTGCTGCTTTGTGCGCTCATAAATTACCTACTGTATAGTATTTAAAAATTCAAGTTAGCCACTACAGAAAAAAATTGTAGCTAAAAACTATCTCGATTCTATTATTTTTACATTTTTTGAAATGAAAATATAGAGGAATACCTCTAAATGTATAGGTGCGGTTATTCACTAATTTTGGAGAGCCGTATATCTAGTTAGGAACGAGCACAGAATAACTTCCTGAAGTTCTAACGCAGAATTTTTATTTCAGATAGGATGAACTGATGAGGCGCATAGTTGCTCTACGCAACGATTGAGATGATTTAAGCAGGAGCAAAAGGGCAAGTAAGACGGGTAAAATCATTGCTTGGAACTTCCTTATTGCATCCAAGTAATAAATACTGTGCGTATAGACCAACAAGAACAAATAATCAAATAACATCAACTATAAAAAACATAACAGAAGCGATTCACTATGGAAGATAAATACGCAGATTTATTACAGCGGTGTGCGGCGAGTAGAGATCAAATAGCGTTTAAACAGCTTTATGAAGAGACATCGCCAAAACTACTTAGCTTATGTAGTCGGCTATTGCAAGACAAGCAGTTAGCCGAAGATGTACTGCAAGAAGGTTTTATTAAAATATGGGAAAAAGCCGATACTTATGCGCCAAGCAAAGGTAAAGCGATGACATGGATGGCGACAGTAGTACGAAATAAGGCGCTGGATAAACTCCGCAGCCTTAAAACTAAAGCGGCAGAGACGGAGATTCAATACGAAGGTCTGGAGTTTGCATCGGCTGATTTAGCGCCTGATTCATTAGAAAATCTGAGTCAGGATATGAAGGGCTTAATGGACTGTTTAAATAAACTAAAGCCTGCACAACGTGAATGTATATTACTTTCTTATTACTACGGGCATACTCATCAGGAGCTTTCCGATAGATTAGAAAAACCATTAGGAACAGTGAAGGCCTGGATTCGTAGAGGCCTTGAGGATTTAAGACCATGTCTAGCATAAAACGATACCAAAACCCTGAGATTTTTGAACAGCTTGCGATGGAATATGCGGTGGGTGGGCTTCATGGACGAGCAAGGAAACGCTTTGAGGCGTTGATGGAAACACATTTCTACCTTAAAGCAACGGTTGAGGCCTATGAGTATAAGTTTGCCCACCTCGTTGAGCTATTACCCGATGAGAAACCATCAGATCAGCTCTGGGAAAATATCAGTACACAGATAGCAATGAATACGCCAGCTTCGGAGGTAAAGAAAACATCGTGGTGGCATTCATTATTTAATGCTAAAGCCTATGGTCTAGTTGCCTCTGCGCTGATTGTATCTGCTGTGCTGTTTTTTAATCCGATGACGGGGTCTCCTATTGCTTATACGGCTGTTTTAGAATCTAATACAACTCATACTGCAATGGCAGTGACCCGTATCAGTCAGGCTGATATGCAGATTTCTATTGATATGGTGAAGCGTCCCGATATTCCTGATAATATGGAGCTTCATTTATGGTGTCATCCCAAAGGTGGTGGCAAACCTGTCATGATGGGAACCATTGCAACATCAGGTGAGACCATTATCCGTATTGATAAAGCAGAATGGCGCAGTTTTAAAAATGTTGGCTTGCTTGCGGTTAGTATTGAACCTAAAGGCAAACAAAACAGCGATAAGCCAAGTGGTAAAATATTGCTAGAGGGACAGCTAAGCTCTATACATGAAACGTAATACAAATAATAAATTTTTAGTTCTCATTAGACGGGTAGCTATTCTGCTCCCCGTCTTTTTTTGTGCGTCTGCGATAGCAAAAAACTTTGCTTACCAGTTTGAGCCTGATGATTTAATCTCGCATGAAGCAATGCAGCTTGAAAATATCAGTAGTTTAGGAATAAGCAGGCATAATGTTAATAAACTCCCCGTGACTGAATTATCAGGGCTAGCTTGGGACGCACATAAAAAATTGCTGTATGCGGTTTCTGATTCGGGTTATCTGTATCACCTTAAACTAACAATTAAGCATGGAAAACTACTGAAAGCAACGGTGCTCCGCGCTTATAAACTGCGCGATAAAAAAGGCAACCCCTTTAGAGGAAAATACCGTGACTCAGAAGGCTTAACGTTAAAACGTAATAATAAGGGTGTGGTTACGGAGTTGATAATATCCTTTGAGCGAAAATTTAGGATTGTTCGTTTTGATTTACAAGGTCAGCAATTAGGCAAAATTAAACTGCCTAAAGTATTGCGTAAAAAGAAACATTATCAAAGTACAAATAAGGGGCTAGAGAGCGTTACCCTGCATCCCAAATATGGCCTCATTACCGCAGCAGAAAAACCTCTTAAAACAGCACCTAAAAACGTCCAGACTTTATATTCAAGCAAGGGAAAAGTCTGGCACTTTAAACTATCAGTGCATAGAAATAGCTCGGTGACAGGGCTAGAAACCTTACCAAATGGCGATGTATTAGTGTTAGAGCGCTCTTATAATGGGCTTTTTGCCGCGATGATTATTAGCTTGCGCCAAGTTAAGCTAACTGAATGTAATCAACTGGGTTATTGTCAGGTTGAAGAACTTGCTGTCTTTAATAGCATAGATGGCTGGCGCGTTGATAATTTTGAAGGATTAACGCATTACCAAGGCAATCAGTATCTCATGGTGTCAGATGATAATGAAAACCCAATGCAAAATACGGTGCTAGTGTTGTTTAATATTAAACACTTGAAATAGTGCTTTATTCGTAGTAGAAAGCTCCTTGCCATAAAACAATAGGTCTAATGTAGGGAGTCGAGATTTGTCCAAGCGTAAAAAACGCAAAAGCAGGCGTACTAATAAAACAGCTACGAATAAACTATCACCACAGCAACTTAAATTACAAGCGCAACAGGCATTATCAAACCATCATTATAAAATTGCCATTCAGCATTTAAAAGTACTGCTAAAAAGTGCAGGAAAGTCCGATGAGATACTTGCTTTATTACAGAAAGCCTATACAGGTCGAGCGGAAGAGCTAGCTGAAGGGGGGATGCTCAAGGAGGCAGTTTCCATCTGGGATGTGGCAATACAATACGGGCTTGATCCTGTCGATCCGCGCTATCTTGACTGGATAGTGGCGGCTCAGCAATATTACCGTCTGGGTAAAATCTATCAACAGCTTGATGCAAAAGATCAGCGCTGTTTACAACCTCAGTTGGCAGCAACGTGCTTATCGGGTAATACGTCTATTTTAAACGCGTTAGCAGAAGAGGATCCCGTCAAATCTGGCTATCAGGCTGCACATGATTTATTGCAGGCTTGGTGTTCTGGGGAAGATGATAAACGGCTTCAACACCATATGAAGGCTATTTCTTTTCGCTCTCCTTACCGTGATCTTCGACAAATTATTCAAGCATGGCTGATACTAGAAAAAACACCTGAACAGGCGGGGAAAGCCATTGAACGTATTACTAAAACCTCACCTTTTTATCCTCTAGCACAGCAATTACAGTTAGCAGCATTGGATACACCAGAGTTTATCGAGCAACTCGCATCATTATCACTTGCGAGTAAAAATTGTGCATTAGCTATTCGTGGCTGGAACGATAAGCAAACGGTCACCCTATTAAAAAAATTGCAACAACTGGGAGCAAAGCCCTCTGCAAAAAAACTATCTAATACCTTGCTAGGGCTTAGCAAGCAGTT
>DRMS01000142.1 GCA_011322515.1 Leucothrix mucor | reverse complement strand
CATTAAGAAAATCACACTCTCACCAAGATGCAAAGTACGCAAAGGAGTTTCAATAAACTTTGGCACACTTTTCATCTTGGCGAGAGATTCATTTTTGAGGTTGTTATTTAACCTCTAGGAAAAAACTATGGGTCTAGCAAAACGTATTATTCCATGTTTGGATGTTGATAATGGTCGCGTTGTTAAAGGCATTAACTTTATCAATATTCGTGATGCAGGTGATCCTGTTGAAGTGGCGGAGCGTTATAACCGTGAAGGTGCTGATGAAATCACTTTTTTAGATATTACAGCAACCTCTGATAACCGCGAAACAATGGTGCATGTGGTTGAAGATATTGCCTCTAAAGTATTTATTCCGCTAACCGTTGGCGGTGGCATTCGTGAAGTTGAGGATGTACGTAGAATGCTCAATGCAGGAGCCGACAAGGTTGCTATTAACTCGGCTGCTGTGTTTAACCCTAGTCTCATTAAAGAAGCGACTGATTACTTTGGTTCGCAATGCATTGTCGTTGCTATTGATGCCAAAAAAGTCAGTGCAGAGGGGGAGCCTGATAAGTGGGAGATTTTCACCCATGGGGGGCGTAAAGAAACGGGTATTGATGCGATTGAATGGGCAAAAAAAATGGAAGCCTACGGTGCAGGTGAGTTATTAGTTACTAGTATGGATCGTGATGGTACTAAAGTGGGGTTTAATATTCCTCTGACTAAAGCAATCGTTGATGCGGTTAATATTCCTGTTATCGCTTCGGGTGGTGTAGGAAACCTACAGCATATGGCAGATGGTGTACTAAAAGCAGGCGCAGATGCAGTGCTGGCAGCGAGTATTTTTCACTTTGCAGAATACACGATTGGAGAAGCCAAAGAATATATGGCGGATCAAGGCATTGAAATGCGCCTATAATGACCACACTATTTAATTTAGGCTATTATCTTTACTTATGACAAAAAACGATACACTCGCTCAAGTCGCGGAGGTTTTAGAATCCCGCAAATCAGCTATGCCTGATAGCTCATACGTTGCAAAGCTTTATCATAAAGGGCTGGATCAGATTTTAAAAAAAATCGGTGAAGAAGCAACCGAAGTTGTAATGGCTGCTAAAGATGCATCTGTCAATGGAAAAACAGATAAGGTTATTTATGAAGTAGCTGATCTATGGTTTCACAGCATGGTATTACTAGCGCAACAAGGCTTACATCCCGATGATGTATTAAAAGAATTAGAGCGACGCTTTGGTACATCAGGGTTAGTGGAAAAAGCAAATCGCAAAGAAAACTAAATGGCTGTAGGGGGCAGAGAAGATTGCCTTCACCCTATAGAATTAAAAAATTATATTTCAGGAGAACAGTATGTTATTTGCATTTGGAATGCCAAGCACAGGATCACTTATTTTAATTTTAGTGATTGTTTTAGTTTTATTTGGCACTAAACGTCTGCGTAGTGCAGGGGGGGACTTGGGTGGCGCAATTAAAAACTTCAAAAAATCAATGAAAGATGCGCAAGAGGGTAATAAAGACAACGACAAAGCGCCAGAGCAAGTTGTTCAAGATAAAGGCAATGTAATTGATGGCGAATCTCGGGTAAAAGATAAAAACAAAGCATAGGGAAGTTCCAAGCAATGATTCTACCCATCTTACTTGCCCTTTTGCTTCTGCTTGAATCATCTCAATCGTTGCGTAGAGTGACTATGCGCCTCTTGAGATGCTCCAACCAGAAACAAAAAATCAGCGTAATATGAGCAGATTCATTACTTAAAACTTCCTAAAATTATTTTCATTTTTCTATTCTAGGTTTCCTTCATGTTTGATGCTGGCTTTACTGAAGTAATGGTTATTGCAGTGATTGCGCTGCTTGTAATAGGTCCTGAGCGTTTGCCTGAAGTAGCGGCAAAGGTTGGCGGCTGGATAGGTAAAGCCAAAGCCTTTGTCTCCAGTACTAAAGCAGATATCGAGCGTGAATTTCAGGCATCAGAAATGCGTGATATTCTTTCTGAGCAGAAGAAAGAAATTGAAGAATTGCGCCAGATGGTGAATGAGACGCAAGACGATTTTAAAAGTAATGTTGATGATGCCAAAGGTCTATTCGAAGACAATATCAATAGTAGTATTGATGATGTCAAAGCACTTGATCCAAATGAGAAAAAGAAAAATAACGATAGCGACAAAATAAGCGAAACCAAGAAAAATGACTGATAAAAATCAGAGTAACGATAATAAAAGTGCTGAATCAGCGGAAGAGCTGGGCTTTTTAGCGCATCTAATCGAACTACGCAACCACTTAATGCGTATCGTTATTTCTCTTATTATTGTTTTTCTCCCATTAGCCGTTTACGCCAAAGAACTGTTTGCTTGGTTTGCACAACCTATTGTTTCACAAGGCTTACCTCTGATCAGTGTTGGGGTAACAGGTCCTGTTTTTGTACCCTATAAGCTCGCACTTCTAGCGGCCTTTCTTGTCGCCTTACCTTATATTTTCTATCAAGTATGGGCATTCGTCGCGCCTGGATTATACAAACACGAAAAGAAACTTATCTTTCCTTTATTAGCCTCAAGCGTTGGATTATTTTATCTGGGTGTGGCTTTTGTGTACTATGCATTATTGCCCATGATGTTTCAGATAATGCCCCTATTTCTTCCTGTAGAGGTAACCTATTCGCCTGATATCGCTAGTTATCTTGATTTTGCTATTGTGATGTTCTTTGCCTTTGGTTTCGCCTTTGAAATGCCTATCGCAACCATTCTACTCATTAGTACGGGAATGACGACAGCCGAAAGTTTAGCTAAAAAACGCCCTTACGTTATTGTGGGCGCATTTATAGTTGGCATGATTTTAACCCCGCCAGATATGATTTCCCAAGTTATGTTAGCGGTTCCTATGTGGCTTTTATTTGAGCTAGGCTTAGTACTCAGTGGTGTCTTTAAAAAGCGCATAAAAGAAGCAGTCGATTCTCGTGATAAAATAGAAGAAGAGCGCGTTAACTCTGCAACTGCAATGGCTGCTGGAGGCTCTGCCGCTACTGCGGTTAGTGAAGCTGCCAATAAACTCTGGGAAGATGAAAACTACGAATACGAAGAGTATGATGACGAAGATGACGATCATCAACAGCTCACCGATGAAGAATTGGATGCTGAATTAGATCGTATTGAGGCGGAAGAAGAAGCCAAAGAGAAGAAAAAAGCTCAACAAGCTAAAGACTTAGATAAGCCTGATTCGGATACTAAAAAATAAAAAAAATATTTACATTTCACATTTAATTAAAAAGGAGGTGAGCCTTTAGGGCTAGCAACTTAAGGCGGGACAAGTAAGGAAGTTCCAAGTAGTGAATTTACCCATATTGCGCTGATTTTTTGTTCCTGATTGGAGCATCTCAAGAGGCGCATAGTTGCTCTACGCAACGATTGAGATGATTCAAGCAGGAGCAAAAGGGCAAGTAAGATGGGTAAAATCATTGCTTGGAGCTTCCTAACGTCATAGCAAACAACCCGCACCCTTCGATAAGCTCAGGGAACTAGCCCTTCGGTAGACTCAGGACACCGCTTCCTGAGCTTATCGAAGGGTGCGGGTGAATAGCAGCAACATGAACTGTCCCGCCTTAAACTGCTAGCCGAAATTATTTATCTGAAAAATTATAGAACCACAAAACACACAGAAAGAACGGTATTTCCATGTGTTTTATTTAAACCACTCCAAGAAAGCTAAATCTCAAGAGGGTTACGGTGCCGCATACGCCCCATTTGGCCAACGAGGTGCAGAAATCGCTTCTCCCAAATTTGCTTCTATTAAACGCTCACGAGCTTCTAGGAGTCGCCCAACCAGTGCAGGTTCTAGCTTTGCATATTCTTCAACATCCTCATAACGGTCTACCACGATACCTAATAATTCTGTAATCGCATTACCGACTGAGTTTTGTGAAATAGTAACAATAATGCGCCCATTTTGATCACGATAAATAATTTGTTTATACGCAGGTCGCCAGCGAATTTCATTGGCAAATTTGGGATCTAATGCGATGTGTTCCCGCAAGTCTCGTGCAACACGTAAGAATTGATTGCTACTTAATAACACATCTCGAATTTGCTCTGGGAAGTTGGCATCAGCGGAAATTCTTTCTTCACCTGTTGACACTAGGCTAAAAAAGGTCTGATAGAAATCCAGAAAACCTCTTAGTATCTGCTCATATTCATACCAAAAATATCGATCTTTAAGTTTTTCAGCCCCGCCTGTCAGCTCCCAACTTGGCAAACCTTGAGGGTAGCCTGTAATTTCAAGCGCTGATTGTTCAGATGGGATTTGTTTGAGTAATTGCAAATCAAGCACTTCTAAGAACTCATGGTAAACAGAACTTAGACGGCGTAAAAATAAGGTATTGTGCCCACTATCCGTTAGGTTGACATTATTGGGGTTGGCACTATCCGCTGCACTGAGTTTATCGTAAGGAAACACCATAAAATGATTATGGATCATCCGAATACTAGGTACACCAGGTTTATTAAGCGGCCAAGTTGAATCGAGACTGGCTTCACCACAAAGCACTAAATGCTTTTTAGGATCAGGATATTTCTCAAACATATAATCACAAATGATTTGTGTCATTTGCGACCAGACCTTTTTCTCATGTCGAGCCAACTGATCACGGCGAACAGGGCGACCTAACGGGTCTAGTATGCGTCTTGAGGTATCAAGAATAATGGAGGTATCAAATTCTGAGCTATGTCCGATCAATTTTCGGTACATTAACCAGTCTTCTGGGGTTCTAAATAGACCGTTTTCTTCTGCCAAGTTTTTTAGATTAGCGGGACTATTGAAAAACTCTACAGGAGCCATTCCTTCTGGTATGGTTAAGGACATTTTAGGGCGAGGAGTCGATATTTGTAGTGGTGTTAACTTCATAAGCATTCTCTAATTTACAATGATTAAGCGCACTATAGCCTATAGAATGGTGGCTACCAACTTAAAAGTATCGATTGGAATGCCCTTTGAAGATAAAAACATCGTTAGTATCTTTGTCGAGTGTACTATGCAAAGTGACTATGGAACGTGTATGAATTACTCTATCATTTAAATTCTACCGCTGTTCTAACTATGACTAGCTGTAATGATTAAAGGAGATTATTGTTGTCTCACTGAAAGCAATTAATGTCTGCTCTAAAAAACTGCTTTCAATCAGGTTTGTGGGTACTCATAAGGATTTGATATCTGCATACTCTAAGGGGACGTCCTATGGCGTCCCTTTTTTATTTGGATGCGTTAGAACTATAAAGAAATTAAGTTACCCTAAGGAACGTGCACGGAATAACGTCCCGAAGTTCTAACGCAGAATTTTTATTTCAGATTGGATGAACTCATAAGGGGCATAGTCACTCTCGCAACGAATGAGATCATCCAAGCTGGGATAAAAAAGCAAGTTAGCGATCGGGAAGTTGTTTCGTGCACGTTCCTAAACTTCCTTATTCCTTTTAGCGACAGCAACATTCAGTCCTACTCTTTGTTCAAAGCTATCAATTTTCTGTACTGGTACATGACAAAACAGTGTTACCGATTCAGTATATTCCACATTAAGTACTTCTCCTTGTACATCGGCAAGTAAATAGCGAACCTGCGCTTCTTCAGCATAAGGAAATGATAATGCCAATGCCTGCATTGCAATTTTTGTTATAAATTCAGCCTGCTTCATCGCCTCACTAACAGAGCTGGAATAGGCGCGTATTAGACCGCCTGTACCTAGTTTAATCCCGCCAAAATAGCGTACAACCACTACAGCAATATCCCCCACACCACTATGCTCAATGACATTTAACATCGGTTTACCTGCTGTGCCACTTGGTTCGCCATCATCGCTCATTGATTTTAATGAGGTATTAGGTGCTCCAGCAATATAAGCCCAGCACACATGACGCGCATCGGGATATTCATCCCTCATTGCTTGTATCCACTGCTTGGCAGTTTTTGGGGAATCAACAGGTGTTATCCAAGTGAGAAACTTGCTACGTTTTATTTCCTGCCGATAATGAGCTGTTTTTGCTGGGATAATATAAGAGTTAGCATCCATTATTTAGTAGTACTCCAGAATTATTGATTTCTACAAGGAGGTTGTCTGACTTATTTCTAAGTGAGCATTACCCAAAGCTAGATGCTTACTTTGCCTTGATCGTAGTAGCTAGAAGTATGGGACAAGTAACGTCATAGCAAATAACCCGCACCCTTCGTATGAATGCGTTAAGCCCAATCTAATTCCCGCTGACTTTCAAAATAGCGTTCTTTATGACTAATCGGGTCAATAAAAGCTATGGACTTAGCTAGTAGCTGTAGCGGTTTACTAAAGTCATCACCTTTACAGGGCTGTAGCTCAGGATAAAAAGGGTCATGCAAAATAGGACAGCCCAAACTAGCAAGGTGTACACGCAGTTGGTGCTGCCGTCCGCTAACGGGTTTTAAATCATATAAAGCTAAATCTTTATGTGCTTCAATAATATCAATCCCCGTTTCTGAATTAGGCTCTCCTGCAACTTCTTGCATACGAAAAAAAGGCTCTCCTTTTACCATTTTACTGCGATGGACAAACGGCAATGAGCGTTGTTGCATTAGCACGCTATAGCCTGCAATAGCTTGATAATTTTTATTGATTTTGCGTTGCTGAAATAAGGATTGATAAAGACCACGGCTATTAGGATTAATGCAAAACATAACCACCCCCGCTGTTTCGCGGTCAATACGGTGAATTGGGGTTAATTCATCCAGTTGCAATTGTTTTTTCAGGCGCACTAATAAGGTTTGATGTAGAAAACGACCTGATGGCACCACAGGTAAGAAATGTGGTTTGTCTGCGACTAAAATATGTTCGTCTTGATACAGAATGGTTGCTTTAAAAGGTATTTCTGTTTCATTGTCTAATTCACGATAATAAAAAATATGACGATTAGCACAATAGGGACTATCAGGGTAATAATGGTTGCCTTCACTGTCCATTATTTCACCCTGTTGCATTCTTCCTTGCATCGCTTGTTGGCTAATATTAGGGAATTTTTCTACTAAAAAATCTAACATTAGCGTCCAGTTTCCTTCTGGAAGCCATACGCGGCT
>DRMS01000141.1 GCA_011322515.1 Leucothrix mucor | reverse complement strand
TTCGACAAGCTCAGGAAGCTAGCTCCCTGAGCTTGTCGAAGGGGGCGGGTTATTTGCCATGACGTTACTTGTCCTGCCTTAAGTTGGTAGCCTCATTCGTTGCGTAGAGTAACTATGCGCCTCATGAGTTCATCCAATCTGAAATAAAATTCTGCGTTAGAGCTTCGGGAAGTTATTCCATACACGTTCTTAAGTCTACTCTAACGCCATTCCCGATAAAACAAGGCAAAATAATGGAAGGGGAGGGTGTCCTTCATTAGTGAATATAAATCCTCACCAATAACTATTCTCTGCGAATGTTACTTACTTCTTTTTGGTATCTTTTTTCTCTTCTTTAGCGTCCTTATCTTCTGGCTTATTGGCTGCTAATAACTGCTCACGAATGCCTTTCTCGACAGTTTCTGCAATATCTGGATGTTCTTTCAAATAATTGCGTACATTTTCTTTGCCCTGACCTATCTTGGTATCATTATAACTATACCAAGCACCTGCCTTATGGATAAATCCAAGTTGAACACCTAAATCAATAATCTCCCCTTCATGAGAAACCCCTTCACCGTAAATAATTTCAAATTCAGCCTGTCTAAAAGGAGGTGCCATTTTATTTTTAACCACTTTTACACGCGTTTGGTTACCAACAATCGCATCGCCTTTTTTTAGCGCACCAATACGACGAATATCCAAACGTACAGAAGCATAGAATTTAAGCGCATTACCACCCGTAGTGGTTTCAGGGCTGCCAAACATAACGCCAATTTTCATCCGAATCTGGTTAATGAAAATAACCATTGTATTAGAACGCTTAATATTAGCCGTCAATTTACGCAATGCTTGCGACATTAAACGTGCTTGAAGACCCATATGCGAATCACCCATATCGCCTTCAATTTCTGCTCTTGGTGTTAATGCAGCAACAGAGTCAACAACCACCATATCGACAGCACCTGAGCGCACTAACATATCGGTTATTTCTAATGCCTGTTCACCTGTGTCAGGTTGTGATATCAGCAAATCATCAATATTGATTCCCAGATTTTCTGCATAAGAGGGGTCTAAAGCATGTTCTGCATCAATAAAAGCGGCAGTGCCCCCTAGTTTTTGACACTCAGCAATTGCATGTAGCGTCATCGTCGTTTTACCTGAAGATTCAGGGCCATAAATTTCAATAACACGTCCTCTAGGTAATCCACCAACACCCAGTGCAATATCCAAATTAAGCGAACCTGTTGAAATCACGTCAATATTTTTTGCAGCGGCATCCCCCATACGCATCACAGCACCCTTACCAAACTGACGTTCAATTTGCCCTAAAGCGGCGGCTAGTGCTTTTTTTCTATTTTCGTCCACGTAATAATACCTGTTAAGTTTTTGGCTACCAGTTTAAGGCGGGACGGTTAATGCTTCTGCTATTCACCCGTACCCTTCGACAAGCTCAGGAAGCGGTGTCCTGAGTCTACCGAAGGGCTAGTTCCCTGAGCTTGTCGAAGGTGTGGGTTGTTTGCTATAGACTTTACTTGTCCCGCCTTAAGTTGGTAGCCAAGTTTTTGATAAGAAGGCTAAAGTAAATTCAGTACAAATTTTATAGTGATAAAATATTGAGGAAAAGAATTCCAAGACAGAATGCTTGAAAGTAGTTATGAATCAATGAAGTCAAAAGTAGCACAAATTAAGAATGGAAATAACAAAAATGCCACATCTCCATCGATTATAATGAAGATGTGGTATTAATTTTTTGCGCCGAAAAAATAGATTACTGATTAATCTGTTTATTCACACCTTCAAGGCAGTGAATAACCGCCTGACGACGGATGGAATCTCGGTCACCATCAAAATGAATTGTTTCAGAAACTGGCACATCACCACGAATCATCCAAGCAAAACAAACGGTTCCTACAGGTTTATTTTTAGTACCACCTGTTGGTCCTGCAATACCACTAACGGCTAATGACATGCTTGCTGTTGATAGCTCAATCGCACCCTTTGCCATTTCTTTAACAATTGCCTCACTAACTGCTCCGTGTAGCAATAATGTCTCTTCAGCAACCCCTAGCATATCATGCTTGGATTGATTGCTATACGTTACGAAACCGCGATCAAAATATATTGAGCTACCAGGTACATCCGTAAGCACCTTTGCAACCCAACCACCTGTACAAGATTCTGCGGTCGCTAAATCCATTTCAACACTACTTAATGTTTCAGCAACGGACTTAACTAAATCACATAATTCCTCATCTCTTTTATGCATGACTACCTATTTCTGTTAGTTTTAACCCGAAAGTAGCGACAACATACATTCGGAAGTTTATTAAATCTCTCTTAACTATAACATTTATTCAAGTGAATAGTTCAATAACCACTGCCGAAACCATCAACAAATGACAGTTTATTGTCCGTTTATTGATAAAAAACACTCATTTTATCTAAAATGTTTTGCGTCCCATAGGAAATAATAGTCTACAACTGGTTTTTTGCAATAATTTTTACGGTTTGAAGCTATCTTAATTTAGTTTTTCTGCTACATTTCAGCAATGCCAAAATCATCTAGCAAAAAGACCAGCACGCACACCCCCATGATGCGCCAATATCTCGGTATCAAAGCTGAGAATCCTGACTTATTATTGTTCTACCGCATGGGGGATTTTTATGAATTATTCTTTGATGATGCAAAAAAAGCAGCAGAATTACTCAATATTACCCTCACTGCACGCGGTAAATCTAATGGTGAGCCTATCCCAATGGCTGGTGTACCCTATCATGCTGCTGAGCAATATTTATCACGCTTATTAAAGCATGGCATTTCCGTTGGTATCTGCGAACAGATTGGTGACCCCACCACCTCAAAAGGCCCTGTTGAACGTAAAGTAGCGCGCATCCTCACCCCAGGAACGGTAACAGATGATTATCTACTCAATGAACGCCGCGATAATCTTTTGCTCGCTATTTATGGGCAAGGTGATAAGACCAAGCAACAATTTGGCATTGCCCATCTTGATCTAAGCTGTGGGCGCTTTGTGGTGCAACAGATTGATGGTATTGAGACTCTGTATAACGAGCTAGAACGCCTGCATCCCGCAGAAATACTCCTCTCTGAAGAGGCTGATTTTACACTTAATAGCAATCTACCAACCACCCAGCGCCCTCCTTGGTTATTTGATCAAGACACAGCCACAGAGTTACTACAAAAACAATTTGGTACCTATGATTTAGCAGGGTTTGGCTGTGACGATATGCCCATTGCGATTATTGCCGCAGGTGCTTTATTAGACTATATCAATGAAACCCAGCGCACTGCTTTGCCTCATATCACCAGCCTACAAACAGAATCCAGCGATGATGGTATTGTATTAGATGCCGCTAGCCGCAAAAATCTGGAGTTAGAAGAAAGTTTGCATGGTGAGCAAAAACATACCCTGATTGCAGTGTTAGATAAAACCGCTACTAGCATGGGCAGTCGTCTACTGCGTCGCTGGTTAAATAAGCCACTTAAAGATCAGCAACAACTCAGCAATCGCCATCAAGCCATTGCAGGTTTTACACAACATTTTGACTATGAAAATATTCATCAACAACTGCGTCAAGTAGGCGATATTGAGCGCATTATCTCCCGTGTTGCTATTGGCTCAGCGCGTCCGCGTGACTTATCTACCCTGCGTAACTCATTACATATCATCCCCGCAGTGCATCATATACTGGATCAGATTGAACAATCCCACCTTAGCAATCTACGCCAACAAATTAATCAACACAGTGAACTATTAGCCTTACTTGATGCATCCATTATTGAAAATCCACCCGTATTAATCCGCGATGGGGGTGTCATTGCCGAAGGTTACGATAAAGATTTAGATGAATTACGCAATCTCAGCAAAAACTCGGATCAATATTTACTGGATTTAGAAACACGCGAAAAAAAGCGTACAGGTATTAACAGCCTAAAAGTTGCCTACAACCGTGTGCATGGAT
>DRMS01000140.1 GCA_011322515.1 Leucothrix mucor | reverse complement strand
GTTAAATCGTCAAACAGATGGCACAGAAATAGATTTAGAAAATTATGTCAATTTTTTATCAGACCTTAAACAAGGTCATGTTAATAGTGACACTCCGATCTACAAAGAATTACGCAATAAAACCCGAGACCTTTCCTGTTTATTACTAGCAGACCTATCATTATCCACCGATGCACATATAAACAATAATGCGCGCGTAGTGGATGTGGTGCGTGATTCACTGTTTTTATTTTCAGAAGCACTCACCACCACAGGGGATCGTTTTGCACTACACGGCTTCTCATCACGCAACCGTAGCCATATCCGTTTTTATAATATCAAAAGCTTTGATGAAAAATATGATGATAAAGTGCGCGGTCACATCAACGCCATTCGCCCAGGTTATTACACCCGTATGGGTGCAGCAATTCGACAAGCCACGCAGTTACTCTCAAAAGAAGTCAGCACACAAAAACTATTATTAATTCTTACCGATGGAAAACCCAATGATCTGGATAAATACGAAGGAAGATACGGCATAGAAGATACACGCCATGCCGTGTTAGAAGCTGAAAAACTAGGCTTACGCCCTTTTTGTGTCACCATTGATGAACAAGCACAAGACTATTTACCCTATTTATTTGGTAGCCGTTCCTATGTCTTAATCCGTAATGCTGAAGAATTACCTAAAAAGTTACCCTTGTTATACTTAAAATTAACGCATTAATAATATGGTAAGTTGAAACCTCCTATAGAGGATAATTTTATTTCTTGCTCCCCGCCCTTAAGCAAATATATCGGCAAGCAAGTTCTCAGACTAATCAAACATATCCCGATAACTGCGATGCTAGCAACACTTGCTACGCCACAGAACCCGATACGGCATTCATTGACTGGAGTTGTGGGGTTATATTAAACATGATATTTTTAATTTGTTGATTTAATTATTTATAAGTAGTATTGAACAGCCCTGCTTAGATACCATAGACAATGAGATTTTCAGGATGTAGCCAAAAAACAAAAATCCTTTCTTGCAAGGAGGGGGGATTTAGGACAATGTAAATCTTCATTTTTTTTAAATTTAGAAAGAAATACCAAAATGATTTGAGGCGTTAGGTTGATAATTGAGGTATTCGAACACTCTTGAATACAAGCTAAGATAGCTTTTTCTCAGAAATATAAAACACCATCAAATTATTTTTTATATCAATCAGATACAATTAACATTATTGAAAATTAGCACCCCGTTCTATCTAAATCTAACGAAGAAAGTTTCAAGTAATGAATGTATCCATATTGCGCAGATTTTTTTCTCCTGATTGAAGTATATCAAGAGCCGTATCGTCGCTCTACGCAACGACTGATAGGATTCAAGCAGGGACAAAAGGGCAAGTAAGATGGGTAAATTCATTGCTTGGAATCTCCTAACCAAACTGAGGTCTAAATATGCGTAAGAATATCATCGAGTTTAATAATCTTAGTATGAGTGATGTCAATGAGGTTGGCGGAAAAAATGCATCACTTGGTGAAATGATTAGTCATTTATCCACTATGGGCATATCTGTTCCCAATGGCTTTGCTACAACGACTCATGCGTATCACGGGTTTTTAACGGAAAATAAACTAATAGAACGAATAAATACTGCACTTAATAGTTTAGATATTAATAATATAACTGAACTTTCTAAAGTAGGTTCTACGATTAGATCATGGATAATGAGTGCCAGTTTACAACAAGATTTACTGGATGATATTGGTGCAGCCTACCAGCAAATGCTAAAGGAATCTGGAGATAATTTAACCGTTGCGGTGCGCTCATCAGCAACCGCCGAAGATCTACCCGATGCCTCATTTGCAGGTCAGCAGGAGACGTTTCTTAATGTGCGTGGCTTGGATGCCATTATTGCAGCCATCAAAGAAGTGTTTGCTTCGCTCTATAATGATCGCGCTATTTCTTATCGTGTTCACCAAGATTTTGATCATTCTAAAGTATTGCTTTCGGCAGGTATCCAGAAAATGGTGCGTAGTGATATTGGCGCATCTGGGGTGATGTTTACACTGGATACTGAATCAGGTTTCCGTGATTCTATTTTTATCACAGGTGCTTATGGATTAGGCGAAACGGTAGTACAAGGTGCGGTTAATCCTGATGAATTTAATGTCTATAAACCTGCCATAGAAGCAGGACGACCTGCCATTTTAAAGCGTCAACTTGGTGATAAAGCGATTGAAATGGTTTTTTCTGATGATTTTGAACATGATAAATCCTGTTTAACACGTGATGTGGATCAGCAAAGAAGAAGTCAGTTTTGTATTAATGATAGTCAGATAGAAGAACTGTCTCGACAAGCCCTTAGCATAGAAAAACACTATGGTTATCCAATGGATATCGAATGGGCATTAGATGGCGGCAACCAGAAAATCTATATTGTACAAGCACGCCCTGAAACGGTAGAAAGTCAAAATACAGGCACTATGATTGAACGCTATGAGTTAAAAGAACATGGAGAAAAACTAGTAGAAGGACGTGCCATAGGGCAGCGCATAGGACAGGGTATAGCGAAGGTCATTGACAGTATTGAGCAAATGGATAAAGTCAAGGAAGGCGATGTTTTAGTAACCGATATGACTGATCCTGATTGGGAGCCTATTATGAAGCGTGCCTCAGCCATTGTGACTAATCGTGGGGGACGTACTTGCCATGCTGCTATTATTGCACGGGAATTAGGGGTTCCTGCTATTGTCGGCTGTGGCAATGCCACACGGGTAATTCTTGATGGGCAACAAGTAACCGCCTCTTGTGCAGAAGGTGATACGGGAATTGTGTATGCAGGTGAGCTTGAATTTAAACATACTAAGACCGATACGGGTAACCTGCCCGATTTACCTGTCAAGATTATGATGAATATAGGCAATCCATCGCGCGCCTTTTCATTTGCACAAATCCCTAATGCGGGGATAGGTTTGGCAAGGCTGGAATTTATCATTAACAATATGATAGGGATACATCCTAAAGCATTACTTGAATACGATGAGCTACCTGAAAATATTAAAAAACAAGTCTTAGCAAAAACCTCAGCCTATGCTGACCCTGTTAGTTTTTATGTAGAAAAACTAGTTGAAGGCATTAGCACCTTAGCGGCTGCATTTTCACCCAAAGACGTTATTGTGCGCCTGTCCGATTTTAAAACCAATGAATATGCCAATTTATTAGCAGGTGATTTATTTGAGCCACATGAAGAAAATCCTATGATTGGCTATCGCGGTGTATCACGTTATCTATCTGATGAATTTCATGAATGCTTTGAATTAGAATGCCAAGCAATTAAGCGTGTGCGTAATGAGATGGGATTAACCAATCTGCAAATAATGATTCCATTTTGTCGCACCCTTGAAGAAGCGCAACAAGTGATCAATCTATTAGCAAGCAATGGTTTAAAACGCGGTGAAGCTGGTTTAAAAGTGATGATGATGTGTGAATTACCATCTAATGCTGTGTTAGCCGAAGAGTTCTTAGCCTATTTTGACGGTTTCTCAATAGGTTCTAATGATATGACTCAGTTAACGCTAGGATTAGATAGAGATTCAGGACTAATCGCGCATTTATTTGATGAACGTAATCCTGCGGTAAAGAAAATGCTAGAAATGGCAATCAGTGCCTGCCATAAGCAAGGGAAGTATATAGGGATTTGCGGACAAGGTCCTTCGGATTATCCAGACTTTGCAGCGTGGTTGCTAGAACAAAAAATCACCTCTATTTCACTTAATCCTGATACGGTCGTGGATACTTGGTTGTATTTGTCACAGTAGATATTGTGGGTAATTTAACTATTTTTCAGGGGTTTAAAGTTTATTTTAGACGAGGCAGAAAGAGCAGTGTCATAAAAAACTAACCTAACAATTTCACTCTCTGTTTTTCGATCTTCTATGTTGTTGCTCTGGTCGCATAACTCCCATTGCAATGTCTTGAATATCAAAAAACAGGAAATAAAATTTTGTTAGATTTCCATTATAGAGTGTGAAATTACTTATCTGAAAGACTATAAATTTATTGTATCCACTTTGTTGTTTACTTGTTTCTTAGAAGCGAGGTCCAGCCGTTTTAGCCGCTTCTGCTTGCTTCTGTGCTGCCAAGCCTTGGAAAGTTAGTTGCTTGGCTATTTTAATCGCAACATCAGCTTTACCATCTTTAATGGCGGCTTCTGCTTTTTTATACATCCCTCCCCAATTTTTCCACTCAAAACCTGCTTTTTTTGCAACCCCTGTTGCTTTTTTAGCTTCAGCGATGGCTGCCGCAGCATCATCGCCTGCAAATGAACTTGATACTGTGCCTACTGAAAGGACTGCTATGATTAGAGCGGATGCAAAAGATTTAGTTGAAATAAGTTTCATGAATACTCCTCCTAGAGAGATTTTAATTTAGTGGCTCACAACCGAATATAGTTTAGTTATCTGCAAGCCCAACGTTTTTTATACTAGATTGTATTGATACCAGTTTACCTCACCGAGGTCAATCACTATGATGAGCCGCTAAATTATTAGCTGTGCCAGCTTTGGTGTATTGCATAATTAGCATAGAGAAATGCACAATATGAGTTGGTATATCTACCTAGTTAGTGCCTAAGATTTACTATAATTCAAAAACATAGCTGTTTTATGAGCACTGATTACATTCGGCATTCCTCAGCAAGGAAGAAAAGTAGTTTATATTTTTTATCCGTCATCCCCGATAAAAACACCTTGGGGATGACGAGTAATTATTAGCTATGAAGATACTCTCTTCGTCATGGCGGGTGTTGATTTAGGACAATGTAAATCTTCATTTTTTCTTAATTTAGAAAGAAACACTAGGGTGATTTGAGTTGTTAGATAAGATAATTGGGCTACCAGTTTAAGGCGGGACAGTTAATGTTTCTGTCTATTCACCTGCACCCTGAACTTGTCGAAAGGTGCGGGCTTTTTGCTATGACTTTACTTGTCTCGCCTTAAGTTGGCAGCCCGTTTTTTTAAAAGGTTTAGGGCATGAGACTTCTTTTTTCTGCTGGTTGGCTATTTTCTTAAGTTGCTTTCTTAAATCAAGTGCCTCTTCCTTCCACTTTGCTTTAGAGGATTGCAAGGTACGAATTCTATTTTTTAAATATTTATTTATCTTTTTTATGGTTTGATGCTTTTCTTTCCATTGGCCTCTACTTTGTTCAAAAAACTTTACTAATTTACGAACAGGACTTTTGTAGGTATTTTGGTTTGATATTTTTCGGATTTATTGCTTGTTTGAGAGAAATAGAAATAATGCTGATTTTATCATGAGAGTTATAGAGATGCATGGTGATTTTAATCATCCTAGCCTTAACCCCTTCAAAGGGTAATCTATTTTTTCGATATATGAAGGACACCAAGTATCCTTCATTTTATTGATATTGCTTGCAATAATGCTTAATTAAAAGCAATATATCCGATCATTTATTTTAGATACAACATACCAAAAAGACATAAAGAATAAGAGATGATTGCTATGAATAAAGACAATATAAGGGATGCTGGATTAAAAATAACTCAACCCAGAGTTAAAATTTTAGCGTTATTAGAAGGCTCAGACCAGCAACATTTCAGCGCAGAAGAAATTTATAACAAATTAATCGCGGATGGCACTAAAGTTGGTTTAGCAACAGTCTATCGTGTATTGACACAGTTTGAAGCAGCAGGTTTGGTTATACGGCATAACTTTGAAAGTGAGCAGGCTGTTTTTGAATTAAACGAAGGTAGTCACCATGATCATATGGTTGACTTGAAAACAGGAAAAATTATCGAATTTAGAGATGAAATTATAGAGCAAAGACAGCTAGAAATAGCTAAAGAGCATGGTTTTGTTTTATCAGAACATTCCCTCACCCTCTATGGCGAATTTATTAACAAATAACTCTCAAGTCCTGTTATAGTTTTTCACATAAATAATTGCACCCTTCGACTCCGCTCAGGGTACAGCTCCCTGAGCGGAGTCGAAGGGTGCGGAAATTTAATAAATGAATGTCTATAGAAACGTGTACAGAGTAATTTTCCGATATTAATACCACAGAATTTTTGCTTCGAGTGGAATGACCTTCCTTAACCTCATATCGTTACCCACAAGTCAAATCTGTGAAGGTGTTGATTTAGGACAATGTAAATCTTCATTTTTTCTTAATTTAGAAAGAAACACTAGGGTGATTTGGGTTGTTAGATAGGATAATTGAGGTATCCAAACACTCTTGCATATAAGCTAAGGTAGCTTTTTCTCAGAAGTCTAAAACGCCATCAAATTATTTTCTTTTATATCAATTAGATATAATTAACATTATTGAAAATCAGCACCCG